>NZ_JBNCKT010000065.1:0-32436 GCF_049841675.1 Micromonospora sp. DT4 | reverse complement strand
ACATAGCGCTCGGGTAACACTCCGGACACCCGTGATGTTCCTACCCCACCAACCATGATCCACAAGACAGGCCCTAGGTCGGCTGCGCCGACTGCGAGTCCAGGCGATGACGACCGCGATGCCGCTGTGCAGAAGGAGGTCGAACAAGATGCGCGACGTACTCGCCGCGGGCGCGGCACCGATCGCCGTGGGCCAATCGGGTGTGGCCTTCGTCCAGAGATTGGGCCGAAGGCGAAGGCCGGCCGCGACGTCACCGGATCGGCCTCCTGGTGCCTCGCTGGGTCTGCGCACTGTCCCTGCGCTCGGGTCTGGGGCATCGGGTGTGAGTGCCGCCGGTGTGTGCGGGCAGGGAGCGTTGGTGGCGCGCCGCCCCACGACCACGGAGGCGCTGTGAGCCGACGAGCCGTTGCGGAGCCATTGGCGTTCAAGCTGCCTCGATGGCGGGACAGGCGGATCCGCACGAAGTTGACGCTGTTGTTGGTGCTGCCCTTGGTGGCGACGCTGGCGTTGACGGGCGTCTTGGCGGCTGGTGCGGCTACCGCTGCGTCGCAGGCCGAGCAGGCACGGCAGTTGGTGGCGCTGGGTGGCGCGGCGAGTCAGTTCGCGGCGCAGTTGCAGCGTGAGCGGGTGGCGGCGGCTCTGGTTCTTGCCCGGGGCAGCAGTGCGGCGACGCTTGAGGAGTACCGCAGGCGAATTGCGCTCACCGATCTGGTTGCCCGGCAGTTCGACGGGGCGCGAGCGGGGGTGCGGGTTCCGCAGGGTCTTCAGGGACCGCTACGTCGCCTCACCGACCAGCTGGCCAGCTTGGCGAAGCTGCGTCGGCAGGTGCAAGCGGAGCCGGATGCCATCGCCAGTCTGGTGGTGTTCCGCTACCGGGCGGTCGTGGCCGATCTCGTCGCCTACCGGCAGGGCCTGTCCCAGGTAGGGGTGGACTCGGGGACGGGTAACGATCTGCGTGCCAGTGCCTCGCTGTCGCAGGCCATTGAGGCGCTCGGGCTGATGCAGGTCGCTGTCGTGCGGTCTGCTGGTGCGGGGCGGTTGACGCCGGCGGGTCAGCAGGAGATCGTCAGCGCGGATGTCGGCTTTACCGAGGCGATGCAGGCGTTTCGCACGCTCGCGCCAGAGTCGTGGCAGGCCCGGGTCAACGCCCGGGTGAACGGTAAAGATGTCCTCGCGGCCGAGCGTTTGCAGGGCGTGGTCGCGCGCGCCGCGCCGGGCGAATCATTGCGGTTGGGAGCCAGCGCGTCCAGTTGGGCAGCGGCCGTGGATGCCCGCATGGATCTTCTGCACGCCGCCGAGCGGGAGCTGGATGGCGAGTTGCTGGGCGCGGTGACTCGGCAGCGTGATCAGCAGCGGCGCACGATCGTCACGCTGTCGGTGACCGTGTTGGTGTGCCTGGGCGTGATGGCGGCGGTCGGCTGGTGGGTGACCCGCTCGTTGACGGGTTCGCTGCACCGGCTGCGTACGGGAGCGATCGCGGTCGCGACGGACCGGCTGCCTCGCATGGTCGCCCAGCTGGCCGGTGACAATCCCAGCCAGTCGACCGTCGACGAGGTGATGGCCGAGGCCGCGATGCCGATCCCCGTGCACGGCCGGGATGAGGTGGGCGAGCTCACGAACGCATTCAACACCGTTGTCCAAGCGGCGGTGCGGATCGCGGGCGAGCAGGTTGCGCTTCGCGGCACCGTGGCGGCGTTCATCCTGTCGCTGTCGCGTCGGCTGCAGTCACGCGCGGATCGGATGATGGTCAGCCTGGACGCGTTGGAGCGTGACGAGGAGGACCCGGATCGGCTGGAGAAGCTGTTCGACCTTGATCACGTCGCGACGCTGATCCGTCGGATGGTGGCCAATCTGCAGGTTCTCGCGGGCGGACGTGCGGGCCGATCACGACCGGAGGCTCTCGCGCTGCCGGATCTGTTGCGCGCCGCCGGTGGGGAGGTCGACGACTACAAGCGGGTGCACCTCGGGTTCGTCGACAACGCCGTTCTGGTGGGTCGAGACGTGGCCGAGGACCTCACGCACCTGCTCGCCGAGGTGATCGACAACGCTGCCAGGTATTCCCCGCCGGACACCCCGGTCATGGTGGAGGGCGGTCGTGTCGGAGATCTGCTTCACATCCAGGTCCGCGATGTTGGCATCGGTATGCGGGAGGCGGCTCTGCGGGCCGCCCGGGATCGGTTGGCGTATCCGCATCGGATGGATAGCGCGACGACCGAGCAGATGGGACTGCCGGTGGTGGGCCGGATCGCCGAGCGCCTCGGCATCACGGTCGCGCTGCGCTCCGACGTCGGCGAGGGCACCCGTGTTGATCTCACCGTCCCGTCGTGTCACTTCAGCACCGCCGGAGCGAATGACCCGGCGGTGGCAGCACCGCCACGCGCGGTGGTTGACGAACGGACCCGGGAGCTTCCGGCGCTGTCGGCTCGCTCGACGCCGCCGGTGGCCCTACCGCCGCCTCCGGCATGGCCTCAAGCGGTCGAGGCGCTGCCCTTGACGCCGGCGCCAGCGGTAGGGCCACCACCGCCGTTGCCGGTCTTTGAGCAGGTGCTGCGGGAGCCGGCCCATTCCTGGTTCGCCACGGCCGAGGACACCTCCGCCGGGGGGCGGCCTGTTGTGCCGGAGCAGTGGCGGGCGGCCGCGGAGGCCGCCCTCCATCAGCCGGCGAGTGAGGTGACCTCGCACGGGCTGCCGGTGCGCCGCCCCGGACGAAGGGTCATCCCGACCATCCCGACGCAGACCCGTCGGACGCTTCGGCCGCTACGCGACCCGGAGGCGTTGCGACGGCGAATGGCGGCAGTCGATCATGCGCTCGGCGCGGCCGGGCGACGTACTCATCACCCACTCGCGGAGGAGCCCCCACGATGACACGCCCGATTACCCCCACGACTACTTCGAAGCGCGACCAGTGGGACTTCCTCCTCGATCAACTTTGCGGCACGCAGGGGGTCGCGCACGCCGTCGCGGTGTCCACCGACGGGCTGTTGATCGCCAAGAGCGCGACGCTGTCGAAGGACAACGCCGACCAGCTCGCCGCCTGCACCGCCGGTATGGCCAGCCTGACCAGCGGGATGGCCACGCTGATGGCGGGCGGCACGGTGGAGCAGACGGTCGTCGACATGGCCGAAGGGCGGGTGGCCATCATGTCGATCGGTGATGGCTCCGTGTTGACCGTCCTTGCCTGCAAGGACGCGGACATGGGCCAGGTCGTCTACGAGATGGCCATGTTGATCAACCGGGTCGGTGCCGCTCTGACGCCGGACCAGCGACCCGTACTGCAGGCATGACGAGTCCTTATCAGCCGGTGGGAGCGGTTGCGCTCCACCATCCGCGCTCGCCGTCCGTCGCCACGGCGGAGCGGCCCACGGTGGGCGGTGGGCGGCGGGTCAGCTCGGCGAAGATCGTGGTGGCGGGTGGGTTCGGCGCTGGCAAGACCACCTTCGTCGGCGCGATCTCCGAGATCACACCTCTGCGCACCGAAGCGGTCATGACGAGCGCCGGCGTGGGGGTGGATGATACCGCTGGGGTGCCGGGGAAGACGACGACGACCGTCGCGATGGACTTCGGCCGGATCACCATCGACGACGCGCTGATCCTCTACCTGTTCGGCACTCCCGGCCAGGACCGGTTCTGGTTCATGTGGGACGAGGTGTGCCGGGGTGCTCTCGGCGCGATCGTCCTGACCGACACCCGCCGCCTGGATGACTGCTACGCCGCCATCGACTACTTCGACGAGCAGCGGCTGCCGTACGCCGTCGCGATCAACGCGTTCCCCGAAGCGCCCCGATTCGGTGACGCGGAGCTGCGCCAGGCGCTCAACGTGGCGGACACGGTCCCGCTGCTGCACTGCGACGCCCTCGACCGGGCGCAAGTCCGCCAAACGCTGATCGTCCTGGTCGAGCACGTCATCGCCCTGCGGCATGCCCGCGCCGACACCCATCCCCAACCCCGATGAGGAGCCCCGTGAACCGTCGATACTCCACCCGTCTGCTCGCGACCGTCACCGCCCTGAGCATGCTGACCGTGCTGGCCGGTTGTTCCGGCTCGAGCCTCGACTCCGGCAGCGCCGCCGGCGACACGATCAGGATCGGTCTGATGGTGCCGCAGTCGGGCCCCTACAAGGCGATCGGCGATGACCTGGCCAGGGGTTGGCAGCTCTACCTCGACTCCCACGGCGGGCAGCTCGGCGGCCATCGGGTGCAGGTCATCACCGCTGACGAGGCGGAGGGCAAGCAGTCCGCGCTCAACGCCGCCCGCAAGTTGCTCGACAAGGATAAGGTCGCGGTAATCGCCGGGACCGGCAGCGCCGACGCCGTCGAGTCCATCAAGACCCTGGTCACCGAACGCAAAGTCCCGTTCGTGGGCACCGGTGGCCGGCCCTCAACGTTGACCGACGTCTCCTACATCTGGCACACCTCGTGGTTGTCCCGGGAGACCGGGGAGGCGATCGCCGGGCACGTGCGCACCGCTGTTCCCGGGCCGGTCTACGTCATCGGCCCGGACTACCAGGGCGGCTACGACCAGATCGGCGGATTCGTCGACGCGTTCGAAAAGGCGGGCGGGAAACTCGCCAACGACGGTGGGAAACCGGCTTGGACGCCGTGGCCGGCCACGACGAACTTCCTGCCGTACCTCAACAAGATCGCCGACACGGACGCGAAGGCCGTGTACTGCTTCTACGCCGGCACCGCCGCGGTGCAGTTCGTGCAGCAGTACGCGCAGGCCGGACTCAAGGGAAAGGTCCCGCTGTACGCGGCGGGTTTCCTCACCGAGGGCAGCGTCCTCGCGGCCGAGGGTGCCGCCGCTGACGGGGTGCAGACGGTGCTGAACTACGCCGCGAACCTCGACAACGCCGCCAACCGGGCGTTCGCCCCGGCCTACCAGCAGAAGCACCAGGCCGCCCCGAACCTCTACAACCTCACCGGCTACGACGCCGCGCTCGTCCTCGACCAGGCCATCGCCGCGGCCGGTGAGAGGCCGACAAGCCAGTCGATCAACATGGCGATCGGGCGCCTCGGCGCGATCGACAGCCCTCGCGGGCAGTGGCGCTTCGGCGCCAACCACAGCCCGATCCAGCCCTGGTACCTGCGCAGAGTCGAGAACGACGGACGCGCCCGCGCCAACGTCGTCGTGCAGAACTTGACCACCCTCGGCAGCTAGGAGCCCTCTCATGACCGCAGCACCCGACACCGACACGACGGCCGCCGACGGCCGGTACACCTTCGACAACGCCACCATCGACGCCGCCCGGCAGGTGCGGTTGCTCGCCGAGATCCTCGACGGGCACTCCACCGACGTGCTCGCCCGCGCGGGAGTGGAGTCCGGGTGGCGGTGCCTCGATCTGGGCACCGGCGCTGGCAGCGTCGCGCGGTGGCTCGCCGACCAGGTCAGCCCGGCCGGGCGGGTCGTCGCCATCGACGCCGACCCCCGCCACGTGCCCACCCATGAGCTGATCGATGTGCGCACCGGCGACGTCACCACCCTCGACCTCGGTGAGGGCGAGTACGACCTCGTGCACGCCCGGCTGCTGCTGATGCACCTGCCGCAGCGCGAGCAGGTGCTGCGGCGTGCTGTTGCGGCGCTCAAGCCCGGTGGGGTGCTGGTGGTCTCCGACTGGGACTGCACCCACCTCGAAGAGATGCTGCTGCGCGGTGCCGCCGGCCTGGCCGAGGCGTTCGTGACGTTCCAGACGGCGCTGGTCGGCCTGGCTGTCGACAACGGCGCCTCCGCGAGCTGGGCTCATCGGGTGCCGGTGGCCATGCGCGACGCCGGCCTGGTCGACGTCGAGGCCGAGGTGCACAACCGGCTGTGGACGGGAGGTGAAGCCGGCTGCCTGCTGCATGCCAGCAACAGCCGCCAGATGCAGGCCGCGGTGCTCGCGCGCGGTGTGAGTGTCGAACAGTTGGCGACGCTGCGCGCCGCAATGGAGGACCCGGGCACCCTCGCGTGGTCGTACCCGATGGTCACCAGCGTCGGCCGCCGGGCCGAGGACTGAACCAGACCACCAGTGAGGGGAAAGGGGAACGTGCCGTGGGACAGGTAGCAACGTACGGGGTGACCGCGCTGGACGGGGTGGCCTTCGGGCTGCTGCTGTTCGTCGTGGCCGCCGGCCTGGCGCTGGTCTTCGGCGTCATGGACGTACTCAACATGGCCCACGGCACGCTCTACCTCCTCGGCACCTACCTCGCCTACCTCCTCACCGACGGCAGCCTGATCGCCCTGATCGCCGCCCTCACCGCCGGCGTAGCAGCAGGTGCCCTCGGTGGTGCCGTCTTGGCCGCCGCGCTGCGCCCGCTGGCCGGACGGGATCACCTCGACCAGGCCCTCGCCACCCTCGGCATCGCGTTCCTCGCCGCGGACGGCCTCGCCGGCGTGTTCGGTGCGGCCCCGCTGGCGGCCGACCCGCCGATGGTCCTCGCTGGCCGCGTCGACATCGCCGGGCACGGCTACCCGGTCTACCGGCTGGTGTTCATCGCCGTCGCCGCCGCGGTGGCGGTCGCCCTGCAGTGGGTGGTGCGGCGCACCACGGCGGGCCTGATGCTGCGCGCCACCGTCTCCGACCCCGCCATGGCCGCCGCCACCGGTATCCGCACGGGCCGGGTGCGGGTGGCGGCCCTCGCCGTCGGCGGGGCGCTCGCCGTCACCGCCGGGGTCCTCGGCGCGCCACTGCTCGGCCCCGCCCCCGGAGTCGACACCAGCGTGCTGGTGTTGTCGCTGATCGTCGTCGTCCTCGGCGGCGCCGGGTCGATTCCCGCGACTCTCGCGGCGGCGCTGCTGGTCGGACAGGTGCAAACCCTCGGTGTGCTCGCCGCAGCCACCGTGGCCCCGTTCGCCCTGTTCAGCGCCCTGTTCGCAGTCCTCGTGCTTCGCGGCCAGGCCGCCGCACCGACCATGGCGAGGCCAGCATGACCACCACCACTGCCACCGCCAGCGCGCCGGCGCCCCCAACGGCGCCGCCGGAGGCCGGGCGCCCGCGGCGTGGGGTCCGGGCAGGTGGTGCCGTGTGCGTGGGGCTGGGCGCGCTGCTGCTGCCGGCCCTGACCGACGCGTACACCGTGTCCCTGGCCAGCACGGCCCTGGTCCTCGCGGTGCTGGCCATGAGTACCCAACTGCTCGTCGGCGTCGCCGGCCTGCCGTCGTTCGGCCAGGCCGCGTACTTCGGCGCCGGCGCCTACACCGCGGCCCTACTCGCCGACGCGGGCCTCACCGCCGGACCGGTGCAACTCGCCGCCGCGGCCATCGCCGGCGCGGTCACGGCCGCCGCCACGGCCCCGCTGGTGCTGCGGACCCGCGCGACCGCGTTCCTCATGGTGACCTTCGCGGTGCAGAACCTCGCCGCGACCACCGCCGCGCAATGGAGCACCGTCACTGGCGGCGACGAAGGGATCCACACCCCACCGGTCACCGTCTGGCCCGGCACCGCGCCACTGACCGGCCCTGGGTATGTCTACTGGTACACGCTGGGCTGCTTCACCCTGCTGGCCGGTGCCGTGGCGGTGCTGATGCGTTCCCGCCTCACCCTGATCCTGCGTGGCTGCGCCGACCACGAAGCCCGCATGTCCGCCCTCGGCCACCACGTCAGCGTCGAAATCGCCGCTGGGTACACGGCCGCCGGGGCGCTCGCGGGAGCCGGTGGGGCGCTCCTCGTCGCGGTCAACCGGTACGTGTCTCCCGCCGACCTGGGCTTCGAGATCGCCGCCGTCACCCTCCTGGCCGCCGCGATCGGCGCCGGCACCATGACCGGCGCGGTCGCCGGGGCGATTGCCGTGGTCACCGCCCGCGACCTTTTCGGCGGCGCCACCGGCGGCCACGCCCCCGCCCTGCTCGGCGTGTTGTTCCTCGCCGTCGCCTACGGCCGGCCACTCACCACACGCCTGCGTCGCACACCCGTGGAAGGGACACCGTCGTGAGGACTCACCCATGGGCACAGCGATGCCCCCACCCGACCGGGCCGTCCCTCGACCTCAGCGGCAGCAACACCGGCCCGCGACGCAAGACCGCGACAAAACCACCGCTGATTACTGACCCGGCGGGTTCCCGGCGGTGGTGGTCGTGACGCTCGTGCGCCTTGACGCAGTGGGCCGCCGCTACGGCGGACTGCGGGCCCTGCACGATGTCAGCCTCATCCTGCCAGCCGGTGCCCGCCACGCCGTCATCGGCGCCAACGGCGCGGGCAAGAGCACCCTGTTCGGGATCATCGCCGGCAGCGTGCGCCCCACCAGCGGCAGGGTTCTCCTCGATGGTCACGACGTGACCCGCCTCGGCCCGGCGGCCCGTGCCCGCCGGGGCATCGGCCGGACCTTCCAGCACCCGGCCGTGTTCGGTCGGCTCTCCGCCGCCGCCAACGTCGCCCTGGCCATCAGCCGCCGCACCCCGCCCGGCGCCCGATCCGGTCGCATCCGCTGCGGCGCTGTCACCGACCACGCGCACGCGGTCCTGGCCACGGCCGGACTCGCCGGATACACCCACCGGCCCGCCGCCACGCTGCCGTACGGGGTGCGCCGACGACTGGAACTGGTGGTCGCGCTCGCCACCGCGCCGCGGTTGCTGCTGCTCGACGAGCCGTCGGCCGGTCTCGACCCCGGCGACCTCGCGCAGCTCGTGCAGACGATCCGGGCACTGCCCCCAGACGTCACGGTCCTGCTGATCGATCACCACCTCGACCTCGTGTGGGACGTCGCGGACACCGTCACCGTCCTGCACCACGGCCACCACATCGCCACCGGCACCCCCGACGCGATCCGCGCTGACTCCGCCGTCCAAGCCGCCTACCTCACCACCACCCCCGAAGCGCCGGCCCCGCCCACAGCCAGGCCGCACAGCGACGGCCGGCGACCACTGCTGCGTGTTCGCGGACTACGGGCCGGCTACCACGGTGCGCCCGCAGCGCACGACGTCGACCTTGACCTATCAGAGGGGCAGATCCTGGCGCTGCTGGGCCGCAACGGCGCCGGCAAGACCACCGTGCTCAACGCCCTGGCCGGACTCGTGCCGTTCGCACCGCCCACCACCGTCACGCTCGGCGGACGCCCGCTGCCCGCCGACGTGCACCGGATCGCCCAGGCCAGATTGAACCTCGTGCCGCAGGGCCGGCGACTGTTCAACCTGAGCGTCGCCGAGCACCTCACCGTCGCGCGGGCGTCGGCCGGCAAGGGCAGCGACACCGGCCACCGGTGGAGCCGAGACCACGTCCTCGCCCTCCTACCCGCGCTGCGGGCCCGCCTTGGCCACCACGCCGCGCACCTGTCCGGCGGCGAACAACAGATGCTCGCGCTCGCCCGAGCCCTGCTGGCCCACCCCCGCGTGCTGCTCCTGGACGAACCGTCCGAAGGCCTCGCGCCCGCCGTCGTGCGGCAGATCGCTGCCGCGATCACCGCGATCGCCGCCCACGGTGTCGGTGTCGTGATCGCCGAGCAGAACCTCCCATTCGTCCTGCCCCTCGCCGACCACGTTGTCGTCCTCGAACACGGACAGGTCGCCCTCACCACCGCCACCGCGCACCCCGCCGAGCCTCTTGCCCGCCGCCTCGGCGAATTGCTCGGCGTCACCCCAACCGGAGCCGGACATGAGCACTGACAGCGACGCGACACCGCTCCCGAGCCGCTTCGCGCTTCTCGCCTACCCCGACGACGAGGAAAGTCCCGCGACGATCGTGGGCTGGGGACTGGCTCTGCCCGACGGGACCGCCTTCGGCTTCAGCCTGCACCGAGGGAACAACCTACTCACCCTCTGCGCCAGCGCCGACGGTGTCGCCCGCCTACACAACGCCGACCCGGAGTGGATCGACGACGAACCCGGCCGCCCAGCCCAGCCGCAGAGCCCATGAACCCCACCCACTCCACGAGGAGGAAAGCAATGGCCGCTCATCCGCCCGCAGTGCTACCAGTTCCGCAACAGCGCCCGCGTGAGCTGGGCCCGCTGCAGGAAATGGTGGACCCGATCATCCTCGCCGAGCTGACCCGCCTCGGCGTCTCGGCAGGGGAGACCGCCCTCGACGTGGGCACCGGCACCGGCTCGATCACCAGGCACCTGTGTAACCTCGTCGGCCGCGGCGGGAAGGTCATCGCCGTCGACGCTGACCCGCCGATCCTCGACCCTACCGGTGTGCTCGACGTCTTCCAGCGGGACCTGCGCACCGAAGAGCTGCCGGTCCAGTCGGACAGCATCCACGTCGCCGCCGCCCGCTGCGTCCTAGCGCACCTGCCGAACCGGCACCAGCTTCTCAACGAACTGATCACCGCGCTGCGGCCCAGCGGGCACCTCACCCTCGTCGACATCGTTGCCGCCCCGGTATCCGTATACGCGCCCGCTGACGCCGACAGCGCACTCATCGGCTTCGTCATCCGCACCATCCTCGACGGTCTCGCGGCCCGAGGTATCGACCTGAACTGGGGCAACACGACTCCGTCGTGGCTGCTCGCCAACGGCTTCGAGACGGTCCACACACGCTGGTTCGCCGACACCTGGGCCGGCGGCACCGCCGGCTGCCAGCTCTACGCCGAACACGCGACCCAACTGGCCAGTCACCTTCTCGCCGAGGGCCTGTCTGCCGGGGAGCTGGAGCGATTCGGCGAGCTGATGGCTGACCCGAGTGTGCTCGTGCGCGGCTACACGTTCGCCTCCACCACCGCCCGCAAACCCCCGCAACAGCGGGCCACCTGACCTGGCCGCCCCTGCTCAAGAGCCAGAGCAGAAGGCCACCGACGTGGCCGGCGGCGAGCCATCCCCCGTCTCGCCGCCGGCCACACCAACAACCCCGGGCGCAACGAGCGCTTTCGTCCCCGATCGAGGCCGTAGCCCGGTCCGCCGCGCGATACCCAGCGAACACTGGCTCGTCGAGCTGCCCCCCCGATCGAGGGGTGCAGCGTTACTTGATCAGGAAAGGAGTGGGCCATGCCGTCACGGACGTTGCCGATTGCCTCGTCGACGGCGACATTCGTTGGCGAGGCGGTGGCCGCGACGCTCGATCGTGCCGTCGAGCACGGCCTGCCACCGGCGATCACCGAGGTGGCCCGAGAGCGCGGTGTGTCACCGGCCACCATTGACGAATGGGTGGCGCGGGCACGAGCGGTGCCGGCCGCCCCGGTCCCGCCGGGGCTGCTGGCCTGCCACACCTGTGACCGTCCGATGATCCTGGTATAGCTTCCCGGATGTCCGCCGGTCTACCTGTGCGCGCCCGCCTGCGGGCGGGCGCCCGTGCCGGCGCAGGCGTTACGCGATGCGGTCGCCCGGGCGGTGCTGCACCGAGCCCCGCGCCTCGTGCCCCCGGGCGGTGCTGCACCGCGCCCGCACCCCCCGGCAAGGCCCATTCCGCTGCTGCGTATGCCCCTGGCGGCATCCACCGCGTCGCGGTCGGCGCCGGGCCCGACGACCCGCACATCATCTGGCGCTCCAACCCCCGGCAGCTCGTCGGACCCCGAATGTCCATGGCACAACGCCTCACCCACGCCCGCGCCGTACACGGCGACCGCCAACGCGCCATCGACGTCCTGCACACCGGTCTGCTGAGGATCGACCCCCACCGACGACATCCCCGCACTGGACGTCGCCACCGCAAACGCCGCCGCCTTGCTCGCGGAACTCACCCTCACCGACGATCCGGTCGCGTGCTGCCCTGGGCCGGGTGGATGTCGAGCGGTACATCGCCGAGCATCGCAAGCCCCGCCCCGCTGAC
Source organism: Micromonospora sp. DT4 (assembly GCF_049841675.1). Classification (NCBI taxonomy): domain Bacteria; kingdom Bacillati; phylum Actinomycetota; class Actinomycetes; order Micromonosporales; family Micromonosporaceae; genus Micromonospora; species Micromonospora sp. DT4. The sequence continues at coordinate 20,765 of NZ_JBNCKT010000065.1, read as the reverse complement.
GAGGACGAGTAAGGGCGCGGCGACGCTGCCAACGCCGGCGTGAGGTTCCACGCGCCGCGCCGCGCCGATCGTCGTCACGGTGCGAACAGCACGCCGGCACACCGGCACACCGGCGAGCGACGGTGCCGAGGCAGCGCAGGTGCCGCGCGGGAGCGGGTGGAAGCAGATGTTGCCCTTTCGCCGTCGGCTGGCGGTTGTGGAGGTGGCGCGGGTCCGTGGGCGTCGGAGTTTGCGGCCCACGGACCCGCGCGCTGCCGCTTTGTGGCTATGCGGCTTCGTCGCGGGGGATGAGGTCGGCGGCGGCGTCGGCTCTACCGCGTTCGAGTTCGAGGATAACGCTGGTGTAGGTGTCGGAGGTGAGGCCGATGGTGGAGTGGCCGAGGGTTTCCTGGACTTCTTTCATGTCTGCGCCGCCGTGGCGTAGGTAGGTGGCGGCGCAGTGGCGTAGGTCGTGCAGCCGCACGGGCGGCAGCCCGGCTTTGGTAATGAGGTGGTCGAAGCGGTCGCTGATGGTCTGTGGGTGCCAGGGCTTGCCGTCGGGGCGGACGAAGAACAGGCCGGTGTCGGGCCAGTCGTCGCCGCTGACGGTCTTCCACCGGCGTCGCATGTCGAGGTAGGCCCGCAGGGCGGCGATGGTTTTCGGGCCGAGGGGCACCATCCGGTCACCGGCGTCGCTCTTGACAGTCCGCGTGATGGGTGTGTAGCCGACGGTGGTGATCTGTTCGATGACGGTGAGGTAGCCGGCGTCGAGGTCGACGTCGTGGTCGCGCAGGCCGCACGCCTCCCCGCGGCGCAGGCCGCGGTGCAGGATGAGCAGGAGCATCGCGTAGAGGACGATGTCGTGGCGTTGCGTGTGGTCGAGGAACCGCCCGGCCTGTGCGGGCATCCACACCATCACCGGGCTCGGCCGTTTGCCCGTGGCCTGCCAGTGCTCGACCGCCTTGGCGGTCCACACCCGTGCCTTGGGTCGCTTGGCCGTGGGTAGTTCGACGCCGAGGGCGGGGTTGGTGGGGATCAGCTTGGCCCGCAGGACGGCGTCGTTGAGGGCTTTGCGCAGGGTGGCATAGAGCCGTTGAGTGCTGGAAGCCTCCATGGGCCGCACGCCATTGACCGTGGCGCGGACGGCGGGGTCGGTGCTGGCGCGGGCGGCGCGGATGGCGTCCTGTTGGTGGCCGATCGCGGTGAACATCGCCTCGATGTGGCCGGTGCGCAAGCTCTGGATGGGGATTTTGCCGAGGTGGGGGACGAGGTACAGGCGGATGTGGTCGGAGTAGCCGCGCACGGTCTTTTCCGCCAACCCGCGCCGTCCTTGCAGCCAGGCTGTCAGGTATTCGCCGGTGGTGGTGGGAACGGAGGCGGGTACGCCGGCGCGGATGCGGGCGGCGACGGTGTCGCGGTCGGGCAGCGGTGTGCCGGGCCGGCAGGCGTGCAGCAGGTCTGCGACCTCGGCGGCGAGGTCGGCCTCGCCGCCGGCGAGGTCGAGAAGCGCGCGGGCGTGGCGCAGTTCGGCGGTGGCGGTGTCGCGGCTGTCGAAGCCGGAGCGGCGCAGTTGCCGGCGGGGCTGCGTGGGCCGGACGGGCAGTTCGAGTTGGAACCCCCACGCGCCGTGGGTGGGGTGCCAGCCGCCGCCGGGGCGGCGTAACTTCGGGCACTGGCTGCCGAGCCGTTTGCCGGTGTCCGGGTCGGTGCAGGTGCAGCGCTTGGTCAGCGCACCTTCGGGGTTACGGGCGCGGGTCACGGTTCGGCCTTCCTGTCGTCGCCGGTGTGCGGCGGGTCGATGCTGCTGATTTCCCGTTGGTGATCGACGCTTCGCATGCCGCCCGGGGTCAAGTCGCCGGGTGACGGGGGCAGGCCCAGGGCGGTGAGGATCCCGGCGACGGGCACCTTGTAGCGGGTGCCGACGCGCAGGACTGGCACCGGGAAGTCGCCGGTGCGGGCGAGGTCGTAGGACAGGGCTCGGCCCAAGCCGAAGACACGCCCGGCGGTGGGTAGGTCGGTGATCGCGCCGAGTGCGCGGATGCGCTCCTCGGTCCACAGCCCGCCAGCGCTGTCGGGGTTGTCGGTTGCTTTTGGGGAATCGATGTGGTGGCTGGTCACGGTAATTACTCCGATTCGTCGGAACGTGAAGAGGAAAGTGGGATCAGGTTGGTTAGGTGTGGACCTGGCTTATTGCGGACCCTCACTGCGCCATCGCGCGTGCTGTCACTTCGGGCGGCACGCGCGTGATGACGTACTTACTCAGGGTTGGTAGGTTGCGCTCGTGACTCACGTTCGGGCGGCGCTCTACCTCGACTTCGACAACGTGTTCAGTGGCCTGTACAAGTTGGATCCGGATATGGCCGTTCAGTTCGCCGAGGATCCGGGATCATGGCTGCGCCGGCTGGCGACGACGGCCACGACGGCCACGACGGCTGACGCACGGCGCTGGCTGGTCCTGCGCTGCTACCTCAATCTCGCTGGCTGGGTGTACCGCACTGATTCGGGCGGGGAGCAGACGCGGTTGTACTTTTCGAAGTTCCGGCCCTCGTTCGTGCGCGCCGGCTTCGACGTGATCGACTGCCCCCGCTACAGCAGCACAAAGAACGCGGCCGACATCAGGATCGTCGTCGACGCCGTCGACGCGCTGTCCGCCGACACCCGGTACGACGAGTTCGTCATCGCCTCCGGCGACTCCGACATGACGCCGCTGCTGCAACGCCTGCGCCGCTCCGACCGGCGCACGATGATCGTGTCACCAGCCGAAGCGGCGGAGGCCTTCACCGCGATCGCGGATCAGGTTCTCGACAGCCAGCACCTGCTCGCATTGGTGCAGGGCGAGCCGGTCGACCTCGACGACGAGCCCGACAGCGAGGTGCGGGAAGGGCTCGACGACCGCGAAATCACCGACGCCGGTGACACTCCTGCCTTTGTCGAGGGCGAGGCGTACGACGTCTTTCGGTCGATCGTGACCCAGGAGTACACCGCGGCGACCGAGCCGTTGAACATGGCCTGGCTCGCTTCCCGCCTGCGGGCACAACTCGGTCCGTCGGTCAGCGACAGCAATTGGTTCGGCTTCGGCAGTTTCGCCCGCGCCGTGGCGAGCCTGTCGTTACCGAACCTGCGGATGTCGCAGCACCTGCTCTGGGACACCAGCCGCCACCAGGCTCCGAGAGCCGTCACCACGACGGCGCCGCGCGTCGCCTTGCCGGATCCCGTCGAACGTCTGAGCGACCAGCTCGATCTGCCGCGGATGCCGCAACCCTGGTGGCCGGCGATCTACCGGACACTCGCGCAGTACGCCCAGTCTCAGCGGTTCAATTGGACCCAGTGCACCAGCTGGGCCCGTGACCATCTGCGCGAAGAGGGGCTGCCGGTCAGCCGCAATGCCGTCGGGTTCGTCGTGCGGGGCGCGTCGTTCGGAGGTTGCCCTTTGCACCGCCAACCCCCGCCGACAGCCGACGAGATCGCAGTAGCGTTCGTCGGCAACGTTCTCAGCCGCGCCGACGCGGTGGAGATCACGTTCTCCGAGGATGAGATCGCGACGGTCCAGGCCTGGCTGGGGGCACCATCTGCCAATAGCAGCGAGCAGGTAGGCCGGACGGAGAACCCGTCGTAGTGTGTTCCACCTGCGGCGACCGCTGGTCACGCGGGCACCTCCCACCGGAGGGGGCACAGCAGGAGCCGCAACGCTGCGGCAGCCTGTTGAGGGACCACGCCGTTGCCGAGAACTCGTAGTGCGGCGGTGCGCGGCAGCCCGAGAGTTGGGTCGGTGACCCAGTGCTCGTCGAGGCCCTTTCGTCGGGGCGCGCCGGGCGTCGCGGACTGACGCGGGGGTGTGGTCTTGCCGCGTGCGCGACAGCTTGTGTCGGTGTGTCGCAAATGTTGTTGATTGTGGCGGTCTTATCGTGACGGTTGGACGGCCCGGGAACGGAGGTGTGGTGGCCGAGTTCCGAGCGTTTACGGTGCGCCTGCCGACGGGCGTGCGCTACTGGACCGTGATCGACGACCAGTACCGGGTGGTTGCCGCGGCCGACGAGTTCCTGCTGCACCTCCGGCTTGGTCGTGATCGGGCGGAGAGCACGACGCAGGCGTACGCGACCGGGCTGGCGCTGTTCTTCGCCTGGTGCGCGGCGAGCGGCGCGGACTGGACGGTCGCCGCGCCGCGGCTGGGCCGGTTCATGCACTGGTTGGGGTACTTCAGCAAGAACGGGGGCGGCGGGTTGCCGGTCGTTGGCTGCCGAGTGCGTGGTGCGGGTCGGGTCAACGCGGTGCTGGCGGCGGTACGGGAGTTCCTCAAGCACGCGGTGTCGGTGGGCGCCGCCGCGCCGGGTGTCCTGGACGGGCTGTACGAGGTCGTGGAGGACTGGGATCTGCCGGCCGAGGTGCGCGGCGAGGGTCGTATCGGCCTGCGGTCGCGGCCCCGGCACCGGCTGCGCGAGCCGCAGCGGGCTGTCGAGGCGGCCACCGATGAGCAGGTGTTGGCGCTGTTACGTGCCTGCCACCGCTCCCGGGATCGGTTCATCGTGCTGGCGCTGTGGCGGATGGGCCTTCGCCGTGGTGAGCTGATCGGGCTGCGGCGCGAGGATGTCCACTTCGTGCCGGACGCGACTCGGCTGTGCTGCGGGGTGCGCGGCGCCCACGCACACGTGGTGCGGCGGGACAACCGCAACGGGGCGGCGGCGAAGTCCCGTCGTTCGCGAGCGGTTCCCGCTGACTGGCTGGTGGTCCAGGCCTACGACCAGTACCTCGCCGAACGAATCGCCTGCCCGGAGGCGGACCGGTGTGACTTTGTGCTGGTCAACCTGTTCGGGCAGCCGCTGGGTGCGCCGATGCGTCCTCAGGCGCTCAACGAGCTGTTGGAGGCGCTGTCGCGCCGGGCTCGGCTGACTCGCCCGGTGCACCCGCACGCGCTGCGGCATTCTTTCGGCACCAACCTGGCCGCGTCCGGGGCGACCCTCGATGAGATCAAGGACTTGCTGGGGCACGCTGCCTTCACCTCCAGCGAGGTGTACCTGCACCCGAGCCAGGGGCGGCTGCGGGAGGCGGTGGGCAGGGTGGCGCTGCCGCGCGTAGCCCGACCGGTCGTGCGGTGAGCGTCGCCAGCGCACGTCACGGCCGCCAGCCGGCCATGGCGCCGATCCGGGCCGGCGGGGCACGCGATGTCGAGGCGTTGGCGGCGCTGAACGCGGTCCTTCGACCGGGTTTCCTGACCCGCGCCGGCTGGGACCCGCAATGTCAGGTCCTCGCCCCGGCCCGCGACGATCCGCTGCTCGGCTTGCGCAAATGCGCCGTGGTCGACTGTGAGGCGGGCATCCGCCGGTCGTGGGCGCAGCTGTGCTCGGGCTGTGATCGTCGGTTCAAGGCCGCCGACCGACCGTTCGCCGAGTTCGCGGCGACCGCGTCGGGTAAGGCGAACTGGAACGAACGCATCTGCCGCGTGGCCGGTTGCCCGCGAGCGACCCGGGCCCGTGACCGGCTGTGTCGCAGTCACGCCGCGCACCGGCGCGCGCATCCTGGCCTGTCGGTGGAGGCGTGGCTGCGGCTGTCGTCGGTGCGGCCGCTGGCCTCGTTCGGCGACTGCCGGGTCGCCTCCTGTGTCCGAGCGGCCGACGGACGGCGTGGCCTGTGCGCCGCCCACGACAAGCGGTGGGCGAACCACTCGAAGACCAACCCAGGTGCGGACTTTGAGGATTGGGCGGGGGTCAACGGCCCGGCTGGCGTTGATCACGTCGTGGTTTTCAAGGGCCTGCCGGTACGGGTCCAGCGCGAGCTGCTCGTCACGCTGCAGCAGCGCACCGATGCGGGGCTGCGGGTCTTCCTCACCGACGTGCGCTACTTGGCCGACCTGTTGCGCGAGCGCCGCGCCGGCACGGTCTTCGATCTGGCCGACGTCAAGAGCAAAGACATTCGCCACAACGCTGGGACGCTGCTGCGGGCGGCGCTGCGCACCGTGCGTTGCGTACTGTCCACGCCGGAGCGTGAACAGGCCGGCGACGACTGGGACCTGACTGTGTTCGGGCTGCCCGGCCGGCTGGACTTCACGACGATCAGCCAGCGGTGGCTGCGGGAGGCGCTCAAACGTTGGGCGGCCGAGGACCTGCCCCTGCACCGCGGGCGCCAGGCCGCAGCCACCGCCCGCGACACCATCAACGCGGTCACCGAGCTGTCGCAGAGCCTTCGCCTGTCCCGCCGCGATCGCGGGGATGATCCGACGGCGTTGGGACGCCGCGACATCGTTGCCTTTACCAACCGGCTGGCCTACAAGCAGCGCACTGCCGCAGTCACGGACGCCACCCGGCTGCGGATCGCCCGGCGGGTGCGCAGGTTCCTCGACGACGTCCGTACGCTCGGCCTGACCAGGCCCGGGCAGCCCTGTGTCGGTTTGCCCGACGACGTGCGGCTGCGCCGCGGCGATGTGCCGGCCGAAGCCGACCCGGCCGAGCGCCCCCGCGACCTTCCCGCCACCGTGCTACGCACGATCAGCGACCACCTGCCCGTCCTGGAAGCGCGCAGCGGCCTGAGCGAACGCCGTATCGTCGAGCTGCTCATCGACACTGGCCGGCGCCCGGACGAGATCTGCACCCTGGCGTGGGACTGCCTGGACCGCGACGACACCGGCAACCCGGTCCTGGTCTACACCGACTCCAAGAACAACCGACCCGGTCGGCGCCTGCCGATCGCCGAGGCCACCGCACAGCTGATCGGGGAGCAGAAGAACCAGGTACGGCAACGATTCCCGCACACCCCGCTCGACCGGCTGGTCCTCTTCCCCTGCGACAACGCCAACCCGGACGGCACCCGACCGATGCACGCCGAGACGTTCGGCAACGCGCACCGGGAGTTCGTCGATCAGATCGCGGACCTGCTCGTCGACGAGGACAACAGCCCGTTCGACCGGCGCAGGGTGGTGCCCTACGCCTACCGGCACAGCTACGCCCAACGCCACGCCGACCAGGGCGTCGGCCCCGACGTGCTGCGCGAGCTGATGGGCCACCGATCGATGCGCACCACGCTGATCTATTACCGGATCACCGAGACCCGCACCCGCGCCGCTGTCGAGCGCGTTGCCCGCCACCAGTTCGACGGCAAAGGCCAACGAGTGTTCCACAGCATCAGCGGACTGCTCGCCGACGAACACACCCGCCTGCGGGTCGGGCAGGTCGCCGTGCCGTTCGGAGTATGCACCGAGCCATCCAACGTCAAGGCCGGCGGCCAGGCGTGCCCCTACAAGTACACCTGCGTCGGCTGCGGACACTTCCGCAGCGACCCCTCCTACCTGCCTGAGCTGAAGTCCTATCTGCAACAACTACTCGCCGACCGGGAACGCATCCGCGCCGCCACCGACCTCGACGACTGGGCCCGCCAACACCTGGCCCCACCCGAGGAACAGATCGACCAACTGCGGGCGCTGATCCGCCGTATCGAACACGACATGACCGGCCTCAGCGACGACGACCGTGACCAGATCCAACAGGCCATCACCGTCATCCGTCAGACCCGCCAGACCGTCACGCTCGGCATGCCGGGCACCCGCCCACCCACAGCAGAGCGGACCTGAATCCATGACCGCGTCGCATCCACTCACCCAGGCCCGCCACCGCGACGCCGCACGGCGCCGCGAACGCGTGCACCAGGCCATCGCCGCCATGACCGCCGAAGCAGCCGAGATCAGCATCTCCGCCGTGGCCGCCCGGGCCCGGGTCCACCGCTCGTTCATCCACCGTCACCCGGACCTGCACGCCGCGGTTGTGACCGCAGCCGACCCGCCAGGCGCCGGCACCGAACCCGGCCAAGCCACGACGACCGTCAGCCGCCGCTCCCTGCTCGCCGACAACGCCAACCTGCACGAACACGCCCGCCGCCTCCAGCGGCGCATCAACGACCTCGAAGCCCGCCTGTCCGAGCTGCTCGGCGCCCACGCGGCTGAGTGCAGCGGCTTCAGCCTGCTCGATACCGCAGACACCCAGGACGAAATCGACGACCTCCGCCAACGGGTACTCGACCTGCAACGCATCATCGAGGAACGTGACGAGGAACTCGGCGCCGCCCGCGAGGCCCATCGCAGGCTGATGGTCGAGACCAACCGCGCCTGATTACGCGGTTAGCCCCCGCTGACTGAGAATTTGGCCGTACGGGTCTTGTGAGACGCCGGTTCACGCTGTTTGCGCTGGTGGCTGTCGATAGTGGGACCGCAGCGCCGGGTGTCCGTTGGGAATCGATCTGCGGACAGTCGCCATCATCGTCCAGGTCAGGCTCATCCCCTGCCCGGGACGCACCGGATCAAGGCGGTGACCTCCAGGGTGCCCGGTGCCGGGTGGTCAGTCATCGACGTCGACCGCGCGCCGGGTGGCGAGCTGGGCCTGGTCGGCTGCGGCCCGGCCTGATGCCCACCCGTCCCGGTTGGTGACCGACACAGGGCGGCCGACGAGGTCGGGGAAGAGATCGTCGGCCATCGCGCCGACCGCAGAGTCCCGGGAGGCGAGTATCGGCAGCAGCCGGTCCGTCCCGGGTTGGCCGGCCAGATCCCGGCTGGCTTGTTCGGTCGCCTGCTTGGTCGCCGTGGCCAAGCGCTCGCCGATACGCTGGGCGAACGCGGTCAGGAACGACTGCCTAAACGAGCGGGTGGTCGACCGGCCGTGGGCGTCGCGGCGTGAACCGGCCTGCATCATCGCCGCGGTGGCCTGCACGAGCAGCGAGGTGAACAGCAACTCGACAGCGTCGATGTCGGCGGCGAATCCGAGCACCGTGACGAATCCGAAGGAACTGGACCAGATCGCCCGGCAGCGGTTGGCGCCGGCCACCGCGTCGAATAGGAGCACCTTGGGCGCCTCGTACGGGTTGTCGATACCGATCCGCCGCCCGACCGGCTCGTCACGGATACCGGTCCCGACCGACAGCAGCGCATAGTCGATGCTGTGGCGGGCCATCAACTCCTGCGCCTTGGCGGTGTACGCCTCAGCCTCCTCCGCGAAGCTGGTCGACTCCGCCTTGGCCAGCAACGCACGTACCCGCTCAAGCTGGCGCGGGTCGGCCGCCTGCCCGCCGGCCGCTCCGAGCGAGCCGCGCCGCGCCCGCCCCGGCGGTGGGCACAAGACCTGGATCTGCGGGCAGGTGCTGAAGACGTGCAGGACCTGCAGCAGGCATCGGATCAACTCGGGCCGGGCCAGGCCCTCACGCTCGCCCACCGCCGAAAGGTACTCGTCGTCACGTGCCCACCAGACCGCCGAGTCGAGCTCTCGTAGCTGAGCCTCCCAACGCTCATCCACGGCCGCGGCAGCGTAGCCGCGCATCTCCGCGGCGATGACATCGACGACAATCCGCCCGTGGCGAGGACCGTAGTCACGCCGGGCGGCTCGGACCACATCGACGGGCTGCCAGCCCCGAGTCCACACCGCCGACAGCTCACGTTGCGCGATCGCGGTCAACGCCGAGTCCACCGCCCGCCGCCCACCGGCCCAGCCGGAGTCGTCGGCCAACACGGCGCAGCACCGCCGCACGGCTTCGTCGTCCTTGCCGTGCAGGGCGAAGACCGCCTCGCGGGCCACCGGCTCCACCATGTGCGCGGGCCGTACCCCACGGCCGGCCCGATTGAACAATCCCGCCACCGGCGACCCGCCCGCCGCACCGTGCCCGGACCCCGGCTCGTAACCAACCCGCTCCTGCCGGCGCCGCTGCTGATCCTGACGCGCCTTCTGCTTGGCCCGCCGCCGTTCACGATTCTTCGCGCCCACCGTCACCGCCGATCAATCCGAGGTCACCCGATCTGTGACCCTACCCGCCACAGCGCAGCGAGCATCCTGCGGCCCGGATCGCGGGCGGTCCCGTCGTGAAGCAACAACGGAGCAGGCTATACGCCCCTGGACCGAGGGCAATCCGCGGCTGTTCCGGCTCGGCAACGACTCGTCCTCCCGGCACTTCGCTGACCTGGCCGGGTAGCGCTACCCAGTGACGCGGAGGCAGGTACTTCGGCCTGCCGTCATCGCAGCCAACGTCCGCGTGCGGTTCGGGCTTGGGTTCGCGCCCTGCGGTCACCAGCGACCCACGCGAAGCGAGACAGGCCATCGTACACGCCCAGGGATTACACGACGGCCTCCGGCGCCAGCGCTTTCGCCGCGCGACATCAACCCGGACATCCCCGGTGATCCCCTTCTACCCCGGCCAGTGGTCATGGTTGCCGCCATAGTGGGTGGACCCCGCCCGGGGCGGCGCAGGTATGCACTACGGTGATTTCCCGTGACCGTCGCGATGCACGCCCTCGGGTTCGCCGGGGAACTGCTGCCGTTGTTAACCGTTTATGGCTCGGATGGGGTGGCGGTGACCCATGAGCTGACGGTGGTCGAGCGGGACGCCGGTGTGCTGGCCGGTGACGATGACCTCGCGCTGTGGACGATGCTGGCTGATGACCTCGGTGGGCTGCCGCTGGCCATGGGTGGCCAGGCGCGGGCGGTGGCCTTCCCGGATCTGCCTTTGCGGCTGCCGGCTGACCGGCCCGCGGGCCGGGGATTGATCGGTCTGGCACTGGTCGGCCCGACTGGCTGGCTCGCCGGCTTCCAGCCCGGAGACTTGCTGGAGGTCCGGTTGCGCGACGGCACCTTGTCGGTGTCTGTTCGCCCGCCGGGCGGTCTGCGGTCGGACTACGTCGCGACCGTCGTCTCCGCCTGCCAGGCGGCGGCGCGGCAGGCCATTGACCGCTACGCCGATGGGCACGGAGAACTGCCTGCCGCCGTCATCACCGAGGTGCTCGTCGAGGTGATGCGCCGTCAACCGGAGGTGTTCACCCAGCCGCTGCCACCGCTTCGGCAATGGCTGCGTGAGGCACACCTGGAGACCTTCGGCGGGCATGTCGGGTTTGTCGGCACTCCGTGGAACACCGCGCTGGTCCGCGGGTTGGACCGGTCTGCCGTCGTCGTGGGGATGCTGACGCTCGGGGCGTTGCTGACCTGGGACGAGGCGGACACCGGGCACCTGCGTGAGCTCCTGGATCGTTTGGCGTCCCGCGACGGGTCCGTCGGTTACCTGGCCGACGAGATCGAGCGGCGGACCGCGATCGAGGGCGTGTGCTTTACCCAGGCGCTGGACTGGCTGGCCACCACCGCCCGCACCCCGGCTGAACGTGCCGAGGTGGCGTTGTTCCGTGCCCGGGCTGCTGAGGGCGCGGGCGACTGCGTAGCGGCGCAGCGGCTGGTGACCGCGGCGCTGGCCGAGCAGCCCAGCCTGAAAGCAGCGCTGCTGGACGCTGGGGAGTACGCCACGTGCCGCGGTGATCTGCGCGCCGCCGAAGACTACCTGCGCCGCGCCGAGCACCCGGTCGCCGAGAACCTGCGCGCCGCGATCCGTGCCCAGCACGTCCTCCCAGCGGCCACCGCAACCGGACGCAACCGGCCCTGCCCGTGTGGCTCCGGGCGGAAGGCGAAACTGTGCTGCGCCACCACGGTGGTGCCCCCGCTGGCCGCCCGGGCGGAACTGCTCTACGCCCTGATCGCCACGTTCGCCCAGCGCGCCCCGGCCGCCGAACGGTTGGGGACCCTTATCCGCCGCAGTACCGGGCACCCGCAGCACCCGCTGCTGTGCCTCGACCTGCTACTGACCAACGAGGGATATCTACAGCGTTTCCTGCAAACCCGCGGTGGGTGGCTGCGCGAGGACGAGCGGGCCCTGCTGCAGACCTGGGCCCGTATTCCCATCGGCGCGTTCGAGATTCGGCACGTCCGCCGCGGTGAGAGCGTCACCGTCCGCCCACTGCCGCAGGGGACACCGATCGTGCTGCGCGACCGGCTGTTCTCCACCTCGGCGCGGCGCCTCGACCTGTTCTGCGGCCGCCTGCTGACCGACGCCGCACGCCCACGAATGTTCCCGATTCCCGCCATGGTCTCCCGCGACCGCCGCCACGACCTGCTTACTCTCCTGGCAGCCGACCCCACGGCCGACCAGATCGCGGCGTTTCTCGGCCCACAGCCCGACCCGTGCCTGCTCAACACCGATGGGCATGAGTACTTCGACGCCGAGGTCACCCTGCAGGTACCCGACGGCGACGCGGCCTGGCGCCGACTGGCCGCCGACCTGACAGCCACCGACACCAACGTCCTGGACCACCAGGTGAACCGCGACGGCAAGGCCGTCAGCCTCGGCACCGTCACCCGTCGCGGGCAACGCTGGACGCTGTGGGCCAACTCCCGCGAACGCCTCGCCGCGCTGCACGAACGCGTCCACACAGTGACGTCCTCGGCCCGGGAGGTAGGCCGACGGACAGACCGCATCGGCGGCGAACCGCCTACCGACGGCTCCACAGTGCGCACCATCACGGTCGACAGCTACCTGCTCCCCGGCGGCCCGCACATGACCGAGCAACGCGCCCAAGCCGACCTGCCACGCACCGCCAGCCAATCCTGGGTGGACACCCCAATCGAGCGCCTCGGCATGACCCCCCGCGAGGCCGCCGCCACCAACAGCACCGCCCACGCGGAACTGGACGCCCTCCTCGACGACATGCAGTGGCGCAACGACCGTAACCTTGATCAGGACAAGCCAATCACCATGGACGTCGAATGGATCCGGCGGGAACTCAACAACCCGCCCCAGCAGCCCTGACCGCAGCCAACTACGCTCGGCCCGAGCACTGCTTCCATAATCGGCCGCATGCTCATCTGTGGCCCGCGAGACGCGTGGCCATGGCCGGCCCGGAGGCTGAACTTTCGCCGTCGACCCGCGCGCTGAGAGCGGCACGGCCGGCAGCCGTGAACCTCACTCGTCGTCGGCGTCGGGCCGCAGCGGGATCAGGCAGCAAACGGCGACCGATGGAACCCCAAATCGGCCCTTTGCCCCATGCCGGCACCGTGGTCACGGGCGTCAACGGTCTCGGGCGGGGCCATAGTACGTAGTGCCCGACACCTGTCGGGCACTACAACTACGCCAGTCTCCTTGCCTTGACCTGCAGGAACGGCACCGTGTCGACCGGCCTCACGGTGCCGACCCGATAGAAAGGCCCATGAGCCACTCCACGAACGGCGGCGCAAGGACGGGTCTGCCGTGCCGCCCCGGTTGGGTCGGCTCCGGCGCGGGCCGGCCGAGCAGCAGCTGCCACTGGGCCACCGCCGCGGCGTACAGGCCCCACCGGTCGGTGTCGGGTTGGCCCAGCCCGGCCACGGTGACGGTGGTGCGTAGGTCCGCGCCACCGTCACCGTGCTTGCCCGGCCCGTGTGCGTCGCAGGCGCGAGGGGTGGGCAGCGTCCGGACCGGAACTTGTACGGCTGCCGATGGGAGGGTGAGGTCGCCGTGCGATCCGCGTTGCCCGGGGCAGCCCTTGGCGCCATCGGTTGCCCTGGGGGTGGGTAGCAGGACCTGCGACAGCGGTGGTCGCGCCGGCCCGCCGGCCCGCCGGCCCGGGGTGCCGGTGTCGCTGGCTCGGGGAGTCGGCAGCAGCCGCGCCGCGTCGGTGGGCGTCCGTTCCGCGTGCCCGGTGGGCGTGGTGCGTCCGGCGGTGGCGTTTTCCGAGGACCGGCTGTCGGGCACCGTCGGTATCGGCAGCGACCGCGACGCGATGCCGGCCGATAAGGGCTGGCAGGCGGCCTCCGCCGAGGGGGACATGTTCGACCGATGGGCCACCGCGGTCGGTGCCGCCAGCAGGCCGTGGCGGGTGCCGGCCGGCTCTACCAGGTCCGGCAGCCCGTACGGGTGGCCGGGGCCTTTGCCGTCACGGGCGCACGGCGTCGGCAACGTCCGATACCCTTCCCGCTGGTTCGGCGGGAGTGGCCAGCAGGAACAGCCGGTCCCTGCGGTGGGCCGCGCCGACGTCGGATGCGCGTAGGCATAGCCAGCTCGTGTCGTACCCGATCGCGGCCAGATCGGCGTGGACGACGTCGAGTCCTCGCCGCAGGAGGGCGGCGACGTTCTCCACGAAGAGCAGCTGAGGTCGAAGGACGCGAACGGCTGCGGCGACGTGGTTCCAGACGCTGGAGTGCTCACCGGTGATGCCGGCGCGTTTTCCGGCGTTGCTGATGTCCTGGCAAGGAAATCCGGCAGTGAGCACGTCGACCGGCTGGACGCGGGTCCAGTCGACGGTGCGGATGTCGCCGAGGTTGGCGACGTGCGGCCAGTGGCGTGCCAGGACGGCAGCGGCGTGCCGGTCGGTCTCGGCGTACCAGGCGAGCCGGCCGCCGAGCACCAGCTCGACGGCGATGTCGAGCCCGCCGTAGCCGGTGCAGACCGATCCGATGCGGGGCGCGGTGATGTGGGCAATGCTCACGCCACCTCCCCGCGCCCGGCACCGGCTGTCGTCGGCTCGTTGTGGGGGCAGGTCCACGGTCCACAACCGGGGGCATCCGCCGGTTGTGGGCGCGGGCGCAGGACCACCTTGTCGAGTGGCACCCGCTGGCGGTGCAGGAAGAACTGGCCGCGCAGCGGGTGCCCGTCGGCGTTGGCCCGCGCGGAGCCGTCGCGGATGGCGTGGTCGAAGGCGACCGCGTCGGCCCATTCCTGCGGGCTGTGTTCGCGTAGGGCGAGCCAGAAGCCGTCGTCGTGGAACGGGCATCCCACGCACGACGACTTCGGGGTGTCGGCGAGGCCGTGGTGGGCTAGGAAGCGCAGGCAGTCGTTTCGCCGCCAGCCCAGGTCGAGCAGTGGGTGCACGTTGCGCATGTAGGCGACGTCGGAGTCGCGGGCACGGCCGATCTCGTCGAGGCTGATCCCGATCGCGACCTCCGCCCACACCCCGGCCGGCACTCGCCTCGGGTGCGGGTAGCCCAGCCGGCGCCGCACCTCCGCCTTGATCGGTTTGATCTTGTATTCGCCGGTGCATTGTCGGCGGGCCATGCCGCGCTCGCCGTTGGGTCCCAGGGTGAACAGGGGCATTGAGGCGAACCTGTGGCCTGGGTCGAGTGCGTCAGTCCGGATGTCACCGGTGCTGACGCGCACGACCTCGATGCCGGACTGCCGCGCGAGGCCGGTCAGGCGGTCCAGATGCCGGTAGACAGCCGCCGGCTCCCAGTAGGTGTCGGCGAGTCCGCCGTGAGTTCGGGAATTCTGAAGGGCTCGTTTGGCGAACTGGGGAGTGAGTTCGACATCGGGCGGGCGGTTGTGCGTCGGGTTCGCGGGAGCCGGCGGCCGAGAGCTAACCTCGTGAGCGGCTTCGTCGACAGGTTGAGAGTGTTGATGGGCGGGTCGAGTTGAATGGCTTTGGTGGTCTTGCACTGATTCCTCATTCTCCGGGCATGCAAAAGCGCCCCTGCCGGGTGGCAGAGGCGCTTGGTACTGGGTGGTGATGGGCTAGGTGTTCTCTGTTTGGCTCTGGAGCTTCAGGGCGGCGAGGGAGCCAGGAGAGTTCTGCAGACTCGGTCCCGCAGGGGTTTGCCTACGTGGTGCGTCGATCGCGTTGGCGCTTCCTGGCGGCCAGTTGAGATGTCCGGGTGTCCGCGTATGCACGCGAGGCATCACTTCGTGACCGACGCATCGCAGATCAGTCGATGCCTGCTGACGCCCTGCCGGCCACCGATGGGTGCCCGTTCGGGGCACCGTCGGGTGTGTGCCGGAACTGACTTCGGTGGTGCACGGCGGTCCGACGACGGCGTGGGTTTGTGCGAAGGTGGGCCGTATGGGCTTCTTCGAGCGCCGGGTAGCGGCACCGGACGTCAAGCCAGAACCGCTCAGACCGCCCCGTCCTGCCTGGATGAAACCCGAGGACGTGATCCCCGGTGTCGTGGCTGAAAACCATCTGCTGGTCCACACCGACCGCGCGGCGGTCGCGATCAGCGGCTTGCTCGCTTACCCCACAGGCTTGGAGTTCAGCGTGACTGCGGTTCTGCGTACGCCGGACCACCGGGCCGATCTTTCGCACCACCACCGGATCGGGTATTGGGCGGGTACGCCCTTGCCGGCCGAGTTCCTCCGGGTCGGTGTGCTTTTCGCCGACGGGAGCAGCGTCACCAACATGGACCGGCACGCGTTCACACCGCTGGACACCGAGCCACCTGGTCCATTGTTGTTTCCGGGCAGCGCCGAGTCGGACGCCCGACGGCACGAGGCCCACTACTGGGTCTGGCCGCTACCGCCGGCCGGGCCGGTGGCCTTCGTCTGCGAGTGGCCGGCGTATGACATCCCCGAGTCGCGGGTGCAGGTCAATGCCCAGGTGATTCTCGACGCCGCCGCGGGGGCGGTCCGGCTCTGGCCCGACACCGACGAGACGACCAACTATCCGCACCCAAACCCGCCGACACCGCCTGATCACCTCCGGGGGTAGCCAGGTTGTGGGATCGTCAGGCCTCTGCTGTCGCCTCCGGCTGATGTCCGCAGGTCGGGCAGGCGTTGCCGCGTACTCGTCGGCGTATGGTCCGGTGTCGGGAGGCTTGCCCGGCGAGGGCTGCCGTTAGCAGCGCCGCACCGGCCAGCATGATCGAACCGGTCGTGGCGGCGAGTGCCGCCGGAGTAGGCCCGCCGCCGTGGCTGCCCCAGATTCCCTGACTGAGCTGGTTGGCGCCGAACAGGCCGGCCGGTGTGGCGAGGAGCAGGGTCGCCCAGAGGCCGGCGTCGTCGGCTCGCAGGGCGCGGCCGATGCCGACGAGTAGGACCAGTGCGAACATCAGCCCACCGGCCATCGCCAACAGCTCGGGAGTCGAGCTGTACGAGGTGAACATATTTCCGCCGTTCTCAGCGGCGCTGAATGCCACGGACACGGCTGCTACACAGCCGGCCGTGAGCAGCGGCAGGCTACGTGCTACCCAGCCGGGGTGGGAGGGCAGCGCGAGGGTGGCCAGGCCAAGCGCGACGGCGGGAAGCAGCACGAACAGCGGCGGCCGGGGTTGTCCGATGAGAGCAGCAACGAGTGGCACGGCGACAGTCAGCAGGAGACCACCGGCCGCAGCGGTGCGGGTCCAGGCCCCGGGTAGCGCCGTGGCGGTGAGGCCGACGACCAGCCAGCCCAGCCAGATGGCAGCGCCGAGAGTCTGGAACGGACCAACCGGGTCCAGCCTGGCGAAGTGGGGGTCTTCGAACTCGACCTGCAGGAGCAGGAAGGTCGCGACCGCGACGAGGGTGTTCAGCGCGGCGGTCGCGGCTAGGGGGAAGGCCGCGGCCAGCCCAAAGGCGCCGTACCCGCGCAGTCGCTCCCGGAGTCCGGCACCGAGGAGGTCGAGGGCGTCGTGTGGGGAGGGCCAGCGTCGCCCTGGTCTGACCGTGTCGAGGTACGTTCCGACGATCTCGTCGCCTCGCTCGGCCTGGTAGTCACCCGGGTAGGCCCGCAGCAGTCGCCGGTAGCGGGACTCCAGCGGTGATCCGGCCTGCTCCGGCGCGGGGTTGGGCTGGTTCATGCCAGGCCTCCGGTCGGTCGTAGGGTGGGGCGGGCGACCGCCCCCGGGAGGTTGACAGGGGCGCGTGAGGTGCCGCCGGCGGCGGGGATGCCTGCGGGCCGAATCCGTAGCCGCTGGCTGGCGGCCTCGACGTTGCGGCGCAGTCGTTCGGTCTCCGCGGTGAGCACGGACCGGCCCGCTTCGGTAAGCCGGTAGTAGCGGCGCAGCCGCCCCTCGACGACCTCCTCGTGGTCCCGCTCGACCAGCCCTTCGTCGGTGAGGCGGTCGAGTGCGCCGTAGAGGGTGCCGGGCCGCAGCGCCAGCCGACCGCCGGAGAGCGCGGCGACGTCGCTGATGATGCCGTAGCCGTGCATGGGCTCTCGCGCAAGCGCGGTAAGAATCAGGAAGGTGGGCTCCCGAAGCGGCGTGGGTGTGGCCATGGCCTCAATATACCGGTGATAAAGCTATATCGGTGGCCAGGCGGTGAGAAACGCCGCCCAGTCCTAGCTTGCAGGGGATGAAGATCCTTTGTGCTGGTCGTCGGAGGGGTTGCCCAGCTCCGGTCACAGCATGAAGCTCCTGATTTCAGATACTGATCTGGCCGGGGCCGACGATGGCGCGTAGCCAGTTGATGAAGGTGGTCCAGCCGCCGGTGAGCAGGGCGAGTCCGATGGTGATGAGTAGTAGTCCGCCGATGCGGGTTATCCATTGGTGGTGACGCCGCACGGTGGCGGTCAGCGTCAGGACGCGGCGTAGGCCGAGGCCGACGCCGACGAAGGGCAGTCCGAGGCCGAGGCAGTAGGCGGTGGCGAGCACGGCGGCGCGGCCGGTGGTGCCGTCGGTGACGGCAAGGGCCAGTACCGCGCCGAGGGTCGGTGAGACGCACGGGGTCCAGGACAGCCCGAATGTGGCGCCGAGCAGGGGGGCGCCAGCCAGGCCGGCGGCGGGTAGCCGGTTGATGCGGGCTTGGCGTTGCAGGGCGGGGATGAGTCCGAGGTAGCCGGCGCCGAGGACGATGACGATGGCTCCGGCGATCATTTCGATGGTGCGGGCGTTGACCAGCAGCGTCCGGCCGACGGCGGTAAACGCGATAGTGATGGCGACGAACACAATGGTGAACCCTGCGATGAAGCCGGCGGTGCCGAGCAGGACCTGGCGTCGGGCCGATGAGGGGGACATGATGCCGGTCGCCTTGGCGGTGGCGACGGTCCCGATGGGCGCTGAGCCGCGGTCCGTTGGTGCGGTGTCGCGTTGATGGGCTGCGCGGAGGTCGTCGCCGGCGAGGCCGGTGACGTAGGAGAGGTAGCCAGGTACCAGGGGTAGCACGCACGGTGACAGGAAGCTGACCAGCCCGGCGGTGGCGGCGACCAGAACGGCGAGCAGCAGCGGGCCGGTCGCGGCAATGTCGGCGAAGGTGGATCCCACTGTTGTCAGATTTTCTCGGCGGCGAGGTCAGTGACGACAGGTTCAAGTTCCGTTCGCACCAATGCTTTGCGGAACACCACGGCCACGCGGCCTGTGCGGTCGAGCAAAACGGTCGCCGGGAGGAAGGACGCTTGCACGTGGTTGAACCCCATCGCGACCCGGCCGGCGGGATCGAACAGGCTCGGGTAGCCGACCCGGCCTTGCACAAACGCGGTCGCGGCGTCTCTGCTGTCGCGGGTGTTGATGCCGAGGAGCGTCACGCCATCGTCTCTGGTGGCCTGGTAGACGGCTTCGAGATCGTCGGTTTCGGCGCGGCAGGGGGCGCACCACGAGGCCCAGAAGTTGATGACGGCGACCTTGCCGGTCCGGGTAGCGAGGTCGAAGGTGGTGCCGTCGAGCAGCTCACCGTCAAGCGTGGGTGCGTCGGGTCGCTGTCCTGCCGGATAGACGGTCTTCGGCGTCAGCGGGCCAGTGTCACGGGTGTCAGCTACGGCCGACGGTTCGGTGCCGTCGTCGCATCCGGTCAGTGCGGTAACCGCGACCACGGTCGCGCCGGCCAGTACGGCACGTCTCCGCACGGGACTGCCCCTTCCGTCGTGGTCGTTCTCGCCATCGTCACGCCGCTTCCAGTGATGACGGTACAGCCGCCGAGGCAGCGGTCACTGCGGGTTCACTACTGTCCGAGCCGCCGCGCACGAGGAACCATCAACCGGCAGTCGGCGGGCGCGTCTTTTGGAGCGCGGCTTGACCATACGCAGCGTCGCCGAGAGGAACAGTGCCCCCGAGCCCGATTTGCTGACTTTGGCCACGTTGAACGGGGCTGGAGCTGTGCAGGGAAGGCTCGTACGCTACTCGCGTGCGCGCACTCGTCCCTACCGGCAATCAAATGAACCTCGGCAACCTGCCCGAGTACTGGAGGGTGCTCGCCGGGGAGTTTCGGGAGCTGGAGAGCTTGCCTTCGCTGGACGGCAGGTACCTGCTGTCCGCCCGTGCCTTCGATGAGGCTCAGGTAGCCGGACCGCGAACATACATGGCGGTGATTAAGTACCTGGGGGTGGCCAGGGACAACCACGAGGCGCTCCTCGCGCTGCTCAAGCACCACGGCGCTACGCTGTGGGCGCCGTGGAGCCTGCTGCGGCCGACCTTCGAGGCAGCATTTCTCGCGGCCTGGATCCTCGATCCCGACGTGGGGCGGGTGCGGCGCATCCGGGGATTGCGTTCTGAGGTCCAGGACTTCTACGAGCAGCGCAAGCACCGCGGGGCTTTCAAAGCGCTGCCGGAGCTGCGGACGCTAATCGAGGACAGCGAGCGCGGTGAGGAGCAGGACTCGCTGAAGACCTACCGCGCGGAGGCGGCCCAGCTCGGGGAGCCGTTCGACAAGATCCATCAGCGGATTGTCGTGACCAACGAGTTGCCGAAGCTGAGCTTCGTTGGCGGGCAGGCGGACTTCGCGGCGTTCCTGGAAGGCACCTGGCGCCTACTGTCCGGCTTCGAGCACGGCTACAGCTGGGCGCTGCTGCGCGGTACTCATCAAGGAGCCGAGGCCGAGATACCGGGTGGTGCGAGCGTGCACCTGGTGATCGACGACGACGAGTTCGTTATCGCGGCGAAGACGACGTACTTCCTCTTAGCTTGCGATTAAACCTTTTGTTGTGGTTTAGAGTCTGCTGTTTGTTTGAGGTGTTGGGTTTTGCCGACGGGTGGATGGGTGGCCATCTGTTTGTTGCGGGAGCCGGGTGGGCGTCCGGGGCCGGGGCGGGTGGGTTTCGGGGCGCTGGCGGGACTGGGTAGTTTCGCGCGGAGGTGCCGAAATCCGCGGCGGACCCGGGCTGGGGTCAGCCGGCCGGGTGGGGCGGGTCGTTCCCAGGGCCGGCGCAGGTCGGTGGTCATGGTACGGGCCAGCCGCAGTTGGGTGTAGGTGATCAGGGTCAGCCAGGTCCACCGGTCGGCGGCCTGTGGGTCGCGTAGACGGGGCCGGGTCCAGCCGAGGACCTGTTTCCAGAACCGGAAAGTGTGTTCCACATCGAAGCGGCGCAGATAGGACTGCCAGATCCGGTCGACTGTGGTGGTGTCCAGGCTGGTCGC
>NZ_JBNCKT010000064.1:3328-32571 GCF_049841675.1 Micromonospora sp. DT4 | reverse complement strand
TTTCCACAACTGCCCGACTCGCCGCCTTCGTCCGTGTCGCGCCAATCAACCGTTATGCGTTGCTGAGATCACCTCAGTCCGGTCGCGGCTCGTTTTTGGGCTGCCCAAGAACGACCGGGACCGCCGGATTCCGCTGCCTGACTCCGTCGCCCGGGTGCTGCGGCAGCATATCGACGACTTCGCACCGCTGTCGCTCACTCTGCCCTGGGAAGACCCGGCCAGCGATGGACGGGCCAGTGCGCCACTGCTGTTCACCACCACACGGCGCGGCGCGATCAATCGGCGCACGTTCGATGACAAGAGTTGGCGACCTGCTGTCTTGGCGGCCGGCATCACACCGACCCGGGCCACCGGGATGCACGCGCTGCGCCACTTCTACGCCTCGGCGTTGCTCGACGCGGGGGAGAGTATCAAGGCCCTCGCGTCGTATCTCGGTCACGCCGACCCCGGCTTTACGCTGCGTGTGTATACGCACCTAATGCCGGCCAGCGAAGAACGCACCCGAAATGCGATAGATACGCTTTTCGAATAAACTATATCGAGCTCGGCTGCACCGTCGAACAGGAATCGCCCATACCAGTGACCGGTCTGGTTGGAGTGTCGGCTATGCGACTCGTTTGATTGAACGGCCGGAGGTCCAAGAGCTGCGCTGGGTCGTTGATCCCACTATCTTGTCGGTAATCTGACTAGGAAGTCGGCAATCCCTGACTTAGGGCTAGGGTTCTAAACCGCCAAATCGCATCGGCTGCACTTTGTATAGATGAATCGGAAAGATATGAACATTCTGTCGCAAGTGGTCCCGGGCCTGCGCGACACGCGTACGCCGTTCTCGGTTGGGCTGCTCTGGTCAGGCGCTTTTTGGTTGATCTTCTTCCTGATCCCGGAACAGGACTGGCGCAACTCGCATATCAAGCCTGTTGTGGAGCCGCTCCAAGCTCTTCCCGATCAACTCTTGCTTGTTTTCGGCATCTTTTTGATCTACTTGTTGGGCGTCTTGCTGGAGATGCTTAGCAGGATTTTCTGGGGACTTTTCATGATCGCCCTAGTGCTCCTAAATGTAGCACTAGTATTTGCCGCTCTTCGCAGTGCCGCAGCGGCGCTTTCGCTGATTCTGGTCATTCTTGTAGCGTTCGCAATATATGTAGCCTTGGCTGCGTCTAGAATGCGTCGCAAGCTTCTAGATGAGCCGTATCGGAAGGTGCTCGAAGACACGGCTTTGCAGTCTATCGAGTCCATCGGAGGTCGCATAGCCGCCTTCTTTCGACAGGTGCGAGAAATTGCCGAGCCTGACTATGGGAACTTTCAAGAACTGCTAAAGACTGATCTTGAGTCGGCGTTCGGGGAGAACCCAGGAATTCTTGACAATGCCCTCAAGGTGATGACTTCAGAAACCTTGAGTAAGGCTGCCGAGGCAGTATACCTTAGCAATCGGGAGGTGTATCCATTCGCGACTGAGGAGCAGAAGTCGAGAATTGCGAAAGCCGACGACATATCTTTACTGAGTTTCTACATCCGCCGTGATGACAGCATTGCGAAGGTGGCGCGCGCGGCCATCGCTCAGAAGTTGAAAGAAGATTCGGTGGCACGGGTCGAATTTGCGGCTGCCGTGTTCAATTTGAAGGCTCTGCGGGACCGGCTCCGCGCGCGTATGGAGCAGGCAGAGGTAGTGTTGCGAGTAAACTACAAGGATCTTCATAATGAAATTGATCGTGTTAGGTCGGAGGGTGAGTTCCGTAAGGGTGTAGCCTGGCCCCTGGTGGCCTTCTCGATTGCAGCGGTTTTAACCACATATGACTTCCTCGGCTTCCGTGTGACACCCGCTGCGGGACTAATTCTAGTCGTCGCCGCGGTTGGGGCGGGCGGGATGATTCATGCCGCTGGAGCGGAACGCACGCGGCGTGCAAGTCAGTTGCTATACGCCTGCGTATTGCAGAATCTGGTAGGCGTGACGCGAGAGAAGCTTTACGGTGACGAGCTTTTTATTCCCCTGGAGCGGCCTCGGATTGAGCGAACGCCAGAAATTAGAAGAAAAGTAAAAGAGATTCTACGAGAAGCGGCCCTGCAGAGATTGAATCAGGTAGCTTCGAGGCTTAGATCCAAGTCGCCACAGGCTGCCTCGGCGGCGCCGCCCCCGCAAGATTCGGGTTTAATCTCCCAGTTGCGAAAAGATGAAGAAGGTGTCCCTCGCAAGCGTGCTTAGAGATGGTTGGCGGAGGTAGCTGTTCAGCGTGAGTAGATGGGCGGCCGAATCGGTCTGACCTGTGGTTATGCGCTCATACGGTGGGTCGATCTTGACCCTGCAGCCGCTCCTGCCAGCTGTGGCCGTCCGCTCTGTAATGGTTTGACCAGATCGGCGAGAGTCTCGACAAGGCATGATCATGCCGTTGACGTTGGCTGAACACGTACTGGCGGAGAGCTGCGCTGTGAGCGACCTTCGCGCGATGCCCGCCGTCGGTCTCGCTGAAAGCGATAAAGATCGTCATCGATCAAGGCTTTGCTCAGGAGTCGCGCGAAGCCCTGGGCCAGCCGTTGAAGCGGGGGATGCGCGTTTGGCGATGTGCCTGATGGCAGGTGGTCCGAGATCTACAACGCTGTGGTTCCTGACAGGATCCGTGAAGCTGCGTGGGCCTGTGGACCGGATCCTCGTGGGTGTGCCGCTGTGGGTGCGGACTCCCAGGGCAGCGGCGCGAAGGTACTGCGACTTCCGGCGGGGCATGAATGTCAGGCGCTACCAGTAGCACGCCTCTGGCCCTGTCTGCTGGAGGGCGCGCATACGGCACCGGACGGCCTGACGACGGCCTACAGCGGCCTTCGCTAAGCTCCGTCCCTGGTCAGCGGGGGTGCAATGATCTTAATCCGGCGTACAGGTCGACTCGTCCGTCGCCCACCAGCTCAGAGCCGTGATCAAGGCTCTGAGCTAGTTCTATGTTCGGGCGTCGATGGTCGTTCATGGTCAACATTGGGCGGCGTTTGACGCCCTGAGGACGCCCTGACGCCCTGGAGACGCCCTGAGCGCTGGCTCAGTTGGCCTCGCCTCGGGTCGGTCAGGCTGTGCCGCTGTGGGGCCTCTCCGGGCCGGCGCTCAGTGATCCCGGAGTCGGGCCGGTGGCTATGGGGGAGGGTCGGGCACCTCCTGGCGGTGGAGCTGGTGCCGCTACCCGGTGACCCGGTGGCAAGCCAGTCCCGGGGTTGGACTGGCGCGGCAGCCGGAAGCCCTGACGCACGACCAAGCCGACCCGCTGGCTTCCGTCGCGGGCTTCGGTGATCCCATTCGTGGGTGAGGTGGGATGAGTGCGTGCCGGAGCTGCTGGAGCATCTGGGGGAGATGGGTCCGGTCGGGCTGGTCAAGATTGATGGGGAGCGGGAGCGCGAGCCCTGGACCGTGGTGATCTCGGGTCAGCGGCTCGATGGTGCGTCGATCAGGGTCGACGGCCACAGCCTCGACTACTGCATGAAGCATGCGGTTGCCGCGCTTCACGACCGCTTCCCGGATGAACTCGCGCTGAGCTGAGATCCGACCCGTGGGCTCTTCGTTCGCCAGATCCAGGTGCGTCCACCGGTTTTCGGTCTCTCCGCGCCCACGACCAGTTGCCAGGCGTGATGGCTGCGCCGGCGGCGAAGCTATGCGGCCTAGTGTTCTGACCGCTGCAGTCGGTAGCTTCTGGTGACCGATTCAACGACTCCGTCGCGTCGGTTGACGCGTTGCTGCCTGATTAGGGTTTCGCCGACCTTAACGCCGAAAAGCGCCGCGAGCTCGGCGTCGGCGTCGGTCTCATGATCCTCAATGTTGGATTGGGCGGCCTGATCCGAGCCGTATCTCTGAACAATCGGTTTCGTCGAGGTGCCGCGTCCGTGCTCGGTGGTGACTAGGCCGTCTTCGCGTAGGACGGCTATGGCCTGACGGACAGTGCCCCGGCTCGCCCGGAACTCGGTGGTAAGGGCGCTCTCCGTGGGCAGGAGCGCTCCTGGCGGGATGCTGCCGCTCTCGATGCGTTCCCTCAGCTGCTCCGCGATGACGCGGTAACGGGGCTGGCCGTAGTGCGGAGTGGGCACCCGGTCACCGTACCTGGCACTTGTCGTATCAAGTGTCAACCAGGGAGCACGTTTCGATGCCTAGACAACTCATCCACTTGTAGGTACGTTTCCGGATGTGCGGTCAGGATGACGGCTCGTATCAGGGGTGGTGTCGCGCTGCTCCTGGTCGCATGTGACGCGCGGCGTCCTGTCGGACCGGTTGCGGAGTCGACCTAGTGCCATCCTCGCAGACCCGGAAAGCCTTTCGGCTCAACGCATCTGGGCAAACCTGTTAACTTGTCTGCCAAGTGCGGTCTACCTTCAATTGCAACTGGGCAGACAAGTTAGCAACGCATCTCTGACCGGTTTGTCGCAGCCGGCGCGCGGGGATGGTCTGACGCATGTCTTTCTGGAGCTGGTTCAAGCAGAGGCGTAGCGAGCAGATCGAGCAGCGGCGTCAGGAGGCGATGGCCAAGGCGATGGCCCGTGGCGCCAGCCCGGAAGAAGTGGTGGCGGCCGGCGAACGCGCCGCTCGCGGCAACACCGCCGCCGTGCTGGGAGCGATCAGCACCTGATCGGCCGGCGCGGTGTCAGCAGCGGGAGTCGGCCAGCGCGGCTGCGCCGGCCAGGGCCTCGACCGTCGTCGCCGGTGCGGCTGACTCTGCCGCCGTCGGCGAGGGTGAGAGCGAGGGCGACGGCGTGGGGGTCGGCGAGGGTGGAGACGATACGGCGGCGACCAGGGAGGCCGTGGTGCGTTGGACCTGCTTCGGCGTCATGCGGATGCCGGTAGCGGTCGCCCGGTGGCCGTACACGTCGGTGACCCTGATCGTGTACGGCCCGGGACCGATGCCGTCCTCGACGGTCCAGTAGTTGTCGGTCTGGCGGGCAGTCTTGCGGAAACCGCCGGTCGGTCCCTTCGCCTCGACCGAGCGCAGCGGATTTCCGTGGTTGCCGACCTGCACCGCGAACCAGTACTGCGACGCGCCACCCTTGAGCCGGAAGGTGAGGCCGCCGTCGAGCGGCGGGTCGACCACCGCCCGGTACGTCACGGAAGCGATGCCCTGCGACCGGCCGGCGATCCGGGTGAACGCCTCGTCGGAGAGGTCGATCTTGCTGCTGCCGCACCCGTCGCACTGGTCCATGACCAGCACCCGGACCGTGCCCTTCGGGCCGGTGACGTCCAGGTAGCTGCCGCAGGCGGCGGCCTTGGCGTACTGCGACGAGCCGAGGGCCACGTAGCGCCGGTCCGCGGGCGGACCCGGGAAGGAGCAGGTGCCACCCGAGCGGCCCGCGTCGTAGAAGCTCGCGGTTCCCCTGTGGACGGTGTTGCCGCTCGGTGGCGCGGCGCAGGCCGGGGCGGCGCCGCCGCGTACGGCGAGGGTGATGCCGAGGACGGCGGCCAGGGCGGCGACCCCGACGCCGGCCCACCAGCGCCGGACCCGCCGACTCGACCGGGGCGTGGTGCTGTCGCCGGCCGGGGTGTCGTTGTCGGGTTCCGTGCCTGGTGCCGTCACGCCGCCTGATGTTGCCGCATGATCCGCGGGCAGCGCAAAGCTGTCGAACGGGCCGTTTACGCGCCGGATCGGCGGGGCCGCGGTCCGCTGCGGCAACGCGGCGACGAGGTCGACGGACGCGCTGGCCCGCGCGAGGCGATGAGCCCTCCGATCAGGGCGATGTCGCCGCACCGTCTCCGGACAGCCGGGGAGCCTCGGCCTCAACCAGTGGGCCCTCGCGGGGGAGTGGACGATCGGGTCGGAGAAGGCGGTGCTTTCACGAGCCGGCGGGAGTATCGCCTTCCGGTTCCACGCCCGCGATGCGCACCTCGTGCTGGCCCCCGGGGCGGGGCAGTCGATCCCGTTCCGGTTCCTGCTCGACGGTGACGCTCCCGGCCCGTCGCACGGCGTCGACGTCGACGAGGGTGGCGCGCCGGGGGGACCGCGCCGGCGATAGTGTCGACCGCTGTAACCATGCCCGAAATCACCATCGCCACCCCCGCCGACCGGGATGCCGTCGTCGAGACGCTGGTCGCCGCGTTCGTCGAGGACCCCGTCCTGCGGCACCTGTTCCCCGGCGAGGACACCTATCCGCGGTACGCCGCCGCCTTCTTCGGGAACCTCTTCGACAAGCGGGTGCATCGGGCGTCGGTCTGGACGATCGGCCGGGGTGCCTCGGTCGCCCGGTGGGACCTGCCGGCCGAGCCGCAGGCCGCCGGGCAGCAGTCGCCGCACGGCGATCCCGCCTCTCGTTATCCCGCCGACGTGCTGGCCCGCGTCCAGGGTTACGACGATGCCGTACACGCGGCCCTGCCGACGTACCCGTTCTGGTATCTCGGCGTCCTGGGCACCCACCCGGACAGCGCCGGACGCGGCTGGGGTCGCGCGGTCATGCGGGCCGGGTTGGAGCGTGCGGCGGCCGACGGCCTGCCGGCGATCCTGGCGACCAGCAACCCGGCGAACGTCGAGCTGTACCGCCGGGCCGGCTGGGAGGTGGTGGGCTCGCTGCCGGAGCCGGTACCCACCTGGATCATGCAGCAGCCACGCCGCTGACGTACCCGACCGTCGCGGGCACCGGATGTCGGGTGGGCTCCCGGCCCTGCCACCTAGCGTTGCTGCTCGTAAGGGAGGGAGGCCCGGGTGCTGGAGCGGCTCAACGAGGCCATGGCGCACATCGAGCGGCACCTCGACCAGCAGATCGAGGTGACCGACCTGGCGCGGATCGCGCTCACGTCGGAGTACCACTTTCGGCGGCTGTTCTCCGCGCTGGCCGGTATGCCGCTGTCGGAGTACATCCGCCGCCGTCGGCCCACCGTCGCCGGCGCGGATGTACTGGCGGGGGAGCGGACGCTGCTCGACGTCGCGGTGCGCCACGGCTACGGATCGGCCGAGGCGTTCGGCCGGGCGTTCCACGCCGTACACGGCGTGGGGCCTGGAGAAGCCCGGCGTACGGGCGCGGCGCTGCGCTCGCAGCCCCGGATGTCCTTCCGACTCACCGTGGAAGGGAGCGGCAGCCGACCAGGACCGGAGATCTCCCGGGTCCGGGTGTCCGCGGACGGGACCACGGCGGACGCCGAGCTGTGGATCCCCGTCGAGCGGGTCCCGTCCTGACCGGCGCGAGGCTCAGTCGGGTACGTCGTCCCAGCCGGTGCCCGGCGGCAGGTGACCGGCCGACGGGTTGTCGCGCAGCGCGTAGGCGATGACCAGCAGCGCGTGCCTGTCCAACTCGGGCAGCCGGTCCAGCGGAAACCACCGCACGTCCAGCGACTCGTCGTCGTTGACCCGCGCGACGCCGGACACCACCTGGCAGACGAAGCCCAGGTTGAGGTACTCGCAGCGGTCGCCGTTGGGGTAGGTGTGCGGGTGGGAGACAGCACTGGTCAGACGCAGCGGCGTCACGTCCAGGCCGGTCTCCTCCCGCACCTCCCGGACCAGCGCGGTGGCCGGCTGTTCGCCCGGCTCGACGAAGCCGCTGATCACCGACCACCGTCCGTCGTCCGAGCGTTGGCCGAGCAGCAGTTCGCCGTCGTCGTTGCGGATGACCGCGCTGACGCTGGGCAGCCACAGCAGGTCGTGGCCGACGTGCTTGCGCATCCGCACGATGTACTCGGGTACCGCCATCGGGCGATCATAGGCCGCGCGACGCCGGCCATTACGAGCCGCCCGACCACCGGGGTTTCCGCGCGTCCAGTGCCCCCACCTGCACTTCTTTCGGCGTTTTCGCCCGCGGCGCGGCGAGCGTCTCTACTGTGGAGAGGGTTCGGCGACTTGCGTGATCCGGTGGCGGTCGGCCGGTTCGCGGTGCACAGTGTTTCCCATGAGCGACAGCGGACGTAGTGGGCAGTTCTACTGGTGCACCCGACACCACCGGGTTGAGACGGACGCCGACGTGTGCCCGGCGAAGCACGTCCTCGGCCCGTACGACTCGGCGGCCGACGCGGAGAACGCCCTGCAGCGGGTGCAGGAGCGGAACGAGGCGTGGGAGGCCGAGGACGCGCGTTGGGCTGGGGAGGACAGGTAGACGGCGCGGGACGGCCCGCGTCGCGGTAGTTCGTGCTCCGCGAGGACGCACGCGAGAGCACGCCCCAAGGAGGGAACGACGATGGCCGTTACCCAGCAGGCCACCACACGCCCGGCTGCCCGCAAGACTACCGCGAAGAAGACCGCCGCGGCGGAGCGTGGCACGTCGGCGAGCCGGACCACCCCCGTGCGCAAGTCCACCGCCGCCGCGGCCCCGGCCCGCAAGGCGGCCGGCGGCGCGGGGCGTGCCCCGGCGACGAAGACGACCACGGCGGCGAAGAAGGCCCCGGCGAAGAAGGCCGCGACCAAGACCACGGCCAAGACCACCGCTGCGGCGAAGAAGGCCGCGACCAAGACCAGCACGGCGGCGAAGAAGGCCCCGGCCAAGACCTCGACCGCCGCCGGCAGGACGACCGCCGCCACGAAGCGGACCCCGGCGGCCGCGACGCGCAAGAGCACCACCGCCGCGACCAGGACGACGGGCACGGCGAAGAAGACGACAAGCGCCGCCAAGAAGACCACCAGCGCGGCGAAGAAGACCACGGCGTCGGCCGCGAAGAGGGCCACCACCGCCGCGAAGGCGCCCGCGCGCAAGGCCGCGACCAAGGCCTCCATGGTGCGGAAGACGGCCGCCAAGAAGGCCCCGGCGAAGAAGACGACGGCCAAGAAGGCTCCCGCCAAGAAAGCCACGGCGACCCGTCCGAGCGGTGGCGTCCGCAAGGCGGCGGCGAAGAAGGCACCGGCCGCGAAGGTGACCGCCACCTCGTCGACCACCGCGCGCAAGGCCGCGGCGAAGAAGACGACGGCCAAGAAGACCACCGCGGCCAAGGCGCCGGCCCGCAAGGTGACCGCGCGAGCCACCACCACACGGGGTACGCGCACCGCCCGCAAGACGACCGGCTGAACGGGCCGACCCACCGGCCGGTCACGGGAAGCGGATCACCGGCGGCGCTGTCAGGATTGACCCGTGGTCATCCGACGCGTACTCGCCCCCCGCATCGACTTCGGCGCGCTGCGCCGCGAGCTCGGCCTGCCCGAGGGTTTTCCGGCCGCCGCCCAGCGGGAGGCCGACGGGGCGGCGGCCGCGCCGCCCCGGCCGTCCGTCGACCGCACCGACATCCCGTTCGTCACGGTCGACCCGGTCACCTCCCGTGACCTGGACCAGGCGATGTACCTGGCCCGCCGCCCGGGCGGGGGCTACCGCGTGCGGTACGCCATCGCGGACGTCGCCGCGCACGTCGAGCCGGGCGGCGCGCTCGAGGAGGAGACCTGGCGGCGCGGGCAGACGGTCTACCTGCCCGACGGCAACGTGCCGCTGCACCCATTGACGCTCAGCGAGGGCGCGGCCAGCCTGCTGCCCGACGACGACCGCGCCGCCGTGGTGTGGACCATCGACCTGGATGCCGACGGCGGCACGGTGGCCGTCGAGCTGGAGCGTGCTCTGGTACGCAGTCGGGCCAAGCTCGATTACCTCGGGGTGCAGGCGGCCGCCGACGCCGGTCGGCTGCCCGAGCCGATCGCGCTGCTGCCCGAGATCGGCGACCGGCTGACCGCCCGCGGACTGCGCCGGGGGGCCATCAACCTGCCGCTGCCCGAGCAGGACGTGGAGCCCGACGGCGACGGGTGGCGGCTGGTGCTGCGCGGGCCCGCGCCGATGGAGGAGCACAACGCGCAGATCTCGCTGCTGACCGGAATGGCGGCCGCCGACATCATGCTGGCCGGCGGGGTGGGCCTGCTGCGGACGATGCCCCCGCCGAAGCCGGAGGCGGTGCAACGCCTGCGGGCGGCCGCCGCCCCGCTGGGCGTGCGCTGGCCGGACGGCGCGAGCCCCGGCGAGGTGATCGCCGGCCTGGACGCGGCCCAGCCGCGTGCCGCCGCGTTCATCGACCAGGCCGCCGAGCTGATGCGCGGTGCCGCGTACACCGCCTTCGACGGCGCCCGCCCGGAACAGCCGGAGCACGGCGGCGTGGCGGCCGCGTACGCCCATGTCACGGCCCCGCTGCGACGCCTGGCCGACCGCTACGCCACCGAGGTCTGCCTGGCCCTGCACGCGGGCCGGGAGGTGCCCGACTGGGCCCGCGCCGCGCTGCCCCGGCTGCCCGAGGTGATGGCCAGCACCGACCGCACCGCCTCGGCGGCCAGCCGCGGTGCGGTCGAGCTGACCGAGGCGGTACTCCTGGAACACCGCGTGGGGGAGACCTTCGACGCGGCGGTGCTCGACGTCGACGCCCCTCCCAACGGCAAGTCCCGGCCGCGCCCGCCCGGTGGAACGGTGGCCCTGGACGCCCCGCCGGTCCGCAGCCGCTGCCTCGGTGACCTGCCCCTCGGCGAACGGGTCCGGGTCCGTCTGGTCACCGCCGACCCGGCGGCCCGTACGGTGCTGTTCGAGCTGGCCTGAGTCGCCGCGCGTCGGGTCGCGTGGGCAGCGGGGATTGTCACAGCGTCTGGCGACTCTGGCGTGTCCAGCGGTTTGCGAGGATGAGCCCATGGCATACGACGCGAGCACGCTGCCCGACGTGTCCGGGCTGACGGTCGGCATCATCGGCGGCACCGGCGACCAGGGCCGTGGCCTCGCCTATCGACTCGCGCGGGCCGGACAGACGGTGCTGATCGGCTCCCGGTCCGCCGAGCGCGCCGCCGAATCCGCCGCCGAGATCGCCGCGCTGCCCCGGATGCCGGCCGACGTCCGCATCAGCGGCGCGGCCAACGACGAGGTGGCCCGCCGTAGCGACGTGGTGATCATCGCGGTGCCGTGGGACGGGCACGCCGACACCGTCGCCGCGCTCGCCGAGCCGCTCGCCGGGACGATCGTCGTCGACTGCGTCAACCCGCTGGGCTTCGACAAGCAGGGTCCGTACGCGCTCACCGTCGCCGAGGGCAGCGCCGTCCAGCAGGCCGCCGCGCTGCTGCCCGACTCCCGCGTCTGCGCCGCGTTCAACCACGTCAGCGCTCCACTGCTGGCCGACCCCGAGGTCGACCGGATCGACCTCGACGTGCTGATCTGCACGGAGGACCGGGAACTCGTCGACATCGTCGGAGCGCTCGCCGCCCGAATCCCCGGAATGCGCGGCATCTACGCTGGACGGTTGCGCAACGCCCACCAGATCGAGGCGTTCACCGCGAACCTGATCGCCATCAACAAGCGCTACAAGGCCCACGCCGGCATCCGCGTCACCGACCTCTGACAGTGCCCTGAGGGATCATGGGGCATGACCGATGCTGACGCGGTGTCGAGGATCGTGGATCTGCGCCGAGCGTGCTCCATGTTGTTGGATGCGGCGGAGAGCCGATTCGGTCCGGAGATCCAGCTGTCTCAGCTCGACGTCGACTACTACTGGAACATGGACCTGGGCGCGGCATTTCGGATGGTCCAGCAGCCCGAGCTGGAAATCGACTGCGGGCAGAGCAGCGACGACGTCGCCGAGCTGACGAGCCTCCTACGGCGGGGTGGTCCAGAGGGCTTCGTGTCGCTGTGGCACGACCTTTCGCACGTGAGCGGGCTGTTGCGGCTGCTGGCGTACCTCGATCTGCCCGACACCCGCGAGGTGCGCGAGAACTAGCCGTCGTCATGCCTGCCTCCATCGCCGGCAGTCTGACCACACTTATTGATCATGAAGTCGAATCTGTCGTACGCCTGTTCTAATCTCGGGTTGTGATTGACGAGTTGGCGCAGGCGCGGGGCGCGGTGGCGGCATCCGCCGCCGCGCCCGTCTGGGCCCTCGCGGAGCATGACCTGGTGGCTGCGCTCGACGCCGCGCACCGGCTCGAGCAGCAGCTCGCGGCGGTCAAGCTGGCCCTGGTTCGCGAGCTGGACGGCCGGGGTACGGCCCAGGCGCAGGGCGCGTCGTCGACGGCGGTGTGGTTGCGGGACCGGCTCCGGCTGACCGTCCCCGCCGCTCGCCGACTGGTCGAGTTCGCCAGCACCCTCGACGTGGGCGCTCCCGAGGTCCGCCAAGCGCTGGCCGACGGGGACGTCACCCTGGAGCAGGCCCGCGTCGTCGCCGACACCGTCGACACCGTTCGGGCCAGCGCCGGCACCGAGGTCGCCGGCAGGGCCGTCGGCGTCCTCGTCGACTGGGCCGGCCAGTTCGACCCCACCCTGCTGCGCAAGCTCGCGACCCGCATCCTCGACCACGTCGCCCCCGAGATCGCCGACGCCGCCGCCAAGGCAGCCCTCGACGCCGAAGCCCGTCGAGCCACCCGGGATCGTCACCTCACCCTGTCCGAGCTGACCGACGGCCGGCTCCGATTGAGCGGCACCCTCGACGCGGAGACCGCCGGCCTGCTCCGCACCGCCATCGACCCGCTGACCGCGCCCTCGGGCCAGGACGACCAGCGCTCACCCGGGCAACGACGGCACGACGCGCTCGCTGACCTCTGCCGACTGGCCCTGCGTACGGGTGAACTGCCCGAGCACGGGGGCGATCCCGCGCAGCTTGTCGTCACCACCAGCTTCGACGGCCTGGTCCGGCAGCTCGGCGCGGGCACCCTCGACGCCGGTCTCGCGCTCACCGCCGAGACCGTGCGGCGGCTCGCCTGCGACGCCGCCATCCTGCCCACCGTCCTCGGCGGCACCAGCCAGACCCTCGACGTCGGCCGGCAACGCCGACTCGTCACCGGCCCTCTGCGCCGCGCCCTCGTGCTCCGCGACCGAGGTTGCGCCTTTCCCGGCTGCGACCGGCCACCGCGCTGGTGCGACTCCCACCACATCCGCCACTGGGCCGACGGCGGCGACACCAGCCTCCACAACGCAGTGCTCCGCTGCGGCCACCACCACCGGCACATCCATCAAGGCGAGTGGGCCATCCGTCTCGGTGCCGACAGCCACCCCGAATTCGTCCCTCCGGCCTGGCTCGACCCGGAACAGGTCCCCCGCCGCAACCACTACCACCGGCGAACGTGACCGCGCGGCCGGACATGCCCGCGGGGACAGCCCTGGCTCGATGCCCCATCTTCGCTGGATAGTCGGCTCGTCCATCGCGGCCTCCGCAACGGGGAGTGCCCGCCGCCCTTGGCTGCTGCCGCCGGGTGGAGGCAGCGCCCTGTGACTGCCGGCGGGGCAGTGCCGCCGGCAGTCGCCTGCTCCCAGCATGCCCCCTAGCCGCCCGCTAGAGTCCCCCTAGCCGGCAGCCCCAGTCGGCCCAGCCTGGCCGTGCCGGACGGTCAGCCGTGTTCGGCCCTAGAAAGTGTGCTCGGCGGCCGGGAAATCGCCGCCGCGGACCTCGTCGGCGAAGCGGCGGGTGGCGTCGGTGAGGACGTCCGCGAGGTCCGCGTACCGCTTCACGAAGCGCGGTGCCTTGCCGGTACGCAGGCCGGCCATGTCCTGCCAGACCAGCACCTGGGCGTCGGTGTCCGGGCCCGCGCCGATGCCGACCGTGGGGATGGGCAGCTCGTGGGTGATCTGCTTGGCCACCACGCCCGGCACCATCTCCAGGACCACCGCGAACGCGCCGGCCTCGGTCACCGCCCGCGCGTCGGCCAGCACCTCGTCGGCCGTGTCGCCCCGCCCCTGCACGCGGTAGCCGCCCAGCGTGTGCTCGCTCTGCGGAGTGAAGCCGATGTGCGCCATCACCGGGATGCCGGCGCCGACGATCGCGGCGATCTGCGCGGCGCAGCGTCGCCCGCCCTCCAGCTTCACCGCGTGGCAGCCGCCCTCCTTCATGAACCGTACGGCGGTGCGCAGCGCCTGGGTCGGGCCCTCCTCGTAGGAGCCGAACGGCAGGTCACCGACGACGAGTGCCTGCCGGGTCGAGCGCACCACGGCTCGTACCAGCGGCAACAGGTCGTCGGCGGTGACCGGCAGGGTGGTCTCGTAGCCGAACACGTTGTTCGCCGCCGAATCGCCGACCAGCAGCACCGGCACGCCGGCCCGGTCGAAGATCCCCGCCGTGTACTGGTCGTACGAGGTGAGCATCGGCCAGCGTTCGCCGCGCTCCTTGGCGGCGATCAGGTCGCGGGTGCGGACCCGACGGGTGGCCGGTCCGCCGTACAGCGCGGTCACCTCATGCGGAGTGGACTCGATCATGACTGTCTCCCTTCCTCGAGGCCGCCTGCGCGGTCCCCGGGCTCCGCCGATCGTCGCACCGCGAGGCGGCACGGCGGCAGGGCGCAGTGCGAGATGTCACTCCGCCACCCGAGGCCGTCGGGCCGCGAGCCCGCCATCAGACGCCGCGCAGGCCGCCGCGAGGCGGCGCCGGGCCGCGCCACCGGCCCGGCACCCCGAGGGTGTACGACGTCAGCCGTGCTCGCGCCACCGGTTCGTGATCGGCAGTCGACGGTCCCGGCCGAACGCCTTCATGGAGATCTTCGTGCCCGGCGCGGACTGGCGTCGCTTGTACTCGGCGGTATCCACCAGCCGCAGCACCTTGTCGACGACTGCCGGGTCGTGGCCCGACTCGACCAGCCCGTCGCGGCCCAGGTCGCCGTCGACGTAGCCGATGAGGATCGGGTCGAGTACGTCGTAGTCGGGCAGGGAGTCGCTGTCGAGCTGGCCGGGGCTCAGCTCGGCGCTCGGCGGCTTGCCGATCGAGTTCTCCGGGATCGGGGCGGTCTCGCCGCGCCGGGCCGCGTCCGCATTGCGCCACTTCGCCAGACGCCACACCAGCGTCTTCCAGACGTCCTTGATCGGGTTGAAGCCGCCCACCGAGTCGCCGTACAGCGTGGAGTAGCCGACCGCCAGCTCGCTCTTGTTGCCGGTGGTCAGGACCAGGTGGCCCTCCTGGTTCGACAGCGCCATCAGGATGACACCGCGTACCCGGGCCTGGAGGTTCTCCACGGCGATCCCGGACAGCGACAGGTTCGCCAGGAAGGCGTCCACCATCGGCTGGATCGGCTCGACGCGGTAGTCCAGCCCGGTGCGCTTGGCCAGGTCGGCGGCGTCCTCGCGGGAGTGCTCGGAGGAGTGCTGACTGGGCAGCGACACCCCGACCACCCGGTCCGGGCCCAGCGCGTCGACGGCGAGGGCGGCCACCACCGCCGAGTCGATGCCACCGGAGAGGCCGAGCACCACCGAGGCGAACCGGTTCTTGTTGACGTAGTCGCGCAGGCCCAGCACCAGCGCGTGCCAGACCTCGGCCTCGTCGGCGACCGGCTCGATCAGCCCGCCGGCGACGGCCGGGCCGGTCGGCGCGGGCGGGATCGCGTCCACCGTGTGGTACGCCACCCGCATGCCGTCCGCGACGACGTCGCTGCCGGGGGTCGTCGTCGCGGCCGGCAGCTCGACGTCGTGCACGAGCAGGTGCTCGACGAACTGCGGGGCACGGGTGAGCAGCTCACCGTCGGGCGTGACGATCATCGAGTCGCCCTCGAAGACCAGCTCGTCCTGGCCGCCGATCATGTTGACGTACGCGATGGTGGCGTTCGCCTCGGCGGCCCGACGGCGGACCAGCGGCAGGCGGATGTCGTCCTTGTTCAACTCGTACGGCGAGCCGTTGATGTTGACCACGAGGCCGACGCCGGCCTGCCGGGCGGCGGCGAACGGGCCGCCGGCCTGCCACAGGTCCTCGCAGATGGTCAGCGCGACGTCCACCCCACCGATCCGCACGACGGTCAACCGGTCGCCCGAGACGAAGTAGCGGTCCTCGTCGAAGACACCGTAGTTGGGCAGGTGGTGCTTGAAGTAGCGGGCGACCACCTCGCCCCGGTGCAGCAGCGCGGCGGCGTTGCGGGCGCCCCGCCCCGGCTCGGCGTCCCCGCTGACCTGCGGCGGCCCGTCGGCGTCCAGGTAGCCGACCACGACCGGCAGGTCACCGAGGCCGTCGTCGGCGAGATCGGCCGCGAGCTGCCGCAGGGCGGCCTGGGACGCGGCGACGAAGGAGCGCCGGAAGACCAGGTCCTCGACCGGGTAGCCGGTCAGCATCATCTCCGGGAAGAGTACCAGCTGGGCGCCGGCGTCGGCGGCCTGGCGGGTCCAGCTGCGGACCAGGCCGGCGTTGCCGACGAGGTCGCCGACGCTCGGGTTGACCTGGGACAGGGCGAGACGCAGGGTGGGCATGTCCTCATCTTGCCCCAGCTTCGTTGGGCGAATCCGTACCCTCGGACGAGACGGCGGCCACGCCCGGACGCCGCGCGGCCGTCGCGTCGCATCGGTACCGCTCGCCGGGCGGGACACGAGGGGACGGGCGGCGGCGGTTCGCGTAACGTCTGCGTAACCAGGCCCGGGAACACTGGGCGGTCAGGTCGGGCGCAGCCCGGCCAAGGCGGACAAAGAGTGTCGCGAGGGGTTGGGGAAGTGGACCGTCAGCAGGAGTTCGTCCTCCGTACGCTGGAAGAGCGGGACATCCGGTTCGTCCGGCTGTGGTTCACGGACGTGCTGGGCACGCTCAAGAGCGTCTCGGTGGCGCCTGCGGAGTTGGAAGCGGCCTTCGAGGAGGGCATCGGCTTCGACGGCTCGGCGATCGAGGGATTCGCGCGCGTCTTCGAGTCGGACATGGTGGCGATGCCCGACCCGACCACGTTCCAGGTCTTCCCGTTCGAGGGCGGGGTCAGCGGCGAGAGCGCCCGGATGTTCTGCGACATCCTGCTGCCCGACGGCAGCCCGTCCTGGGCCGACCCGCGGCACGTACTGCGCCGCGCGCTGTCCAAGGCGGCGGAGAAGGGCTTCACCTTCTACACCCACCCCGAGATCGAGTTCTTCCTGCTGGAGAACGGTCCGCAGGACGGCTCGGTGCCCACCCCGGTGGACACCGGCGGCTACTTCGAGCACACCACCCACGCGGTGGCCCGCGACTTCCGCCGCCAGGGCGTGTTGGCGCTGGAGCGGATCGGCATCTCGGTGGAGTTCAGCCACCACGAGGTCGCGCCCGGCCAGCAGGAGATCGACCTGCGGTACGCCGACGCGCTGACCACCGCCGACAACATCATGACCTTCCGGCACGTGGTGAAGGAGGTCGCCCTCTCCACCGGCGTGCAGGCCAGCTTCATGCCGAAGCCGTTCACCGACCAGCCGGGCAGCGGCATGCACACCCACCTGTCGTTGTTCGAGGGCGAGCGCAACGCCTTCCACGACGGTGGCGACCCGATGAAGCTCTCCAAGGTGGCCAAGTCCTTCATCGCCGGCCTGCTGGTGCACGCCCGGGAATACACGGCGGTCACCAACCAGTGGGTCAACTCGTACAAGCGGCTCTTCCCGCAGCACCTGCCCGACCGGATCACCGAGAGCCCGGCGTACGTCTGCTGGGGTCACCTGAACCGGTCCGCGCTGGTGCGGGTGCCGGCGTACGGCAAGCCGAACTCGGCCCGGGTCGAGGTCCGCTCGCTGGACTCGGCGACCAACCCGTACCTCGCCTTCGCGGTGCTGCTCGGCGCAGGCTTGAAGGGCATCGAGGAGGGCTACGAGCTGCCGCCGGGGGCCGAGGACGACGTCTGGTCGCTCAGCAGCGCCGAGCGCCGCGCCATGGGGTACGAGGCGCTGCCGGAGAACCTCGCCGAGGCGATCGACGTGATGGCCGAGTCCGAACTGGTCGCCGAGGTGCTGGGCGAGCACGTCTTCGACTTCTTCCTGCGCAACAAGCGGGCCGAGTGGGAGCAGTACCGCCGCGAGGTCACCCCGTACGAGCGGCAGCGTTACCTGGCGCTGTAGGCGCGGGGCTGACGCGGTCGCCCGCTGCCGCCATCGTCTCGATCACCGCGCCGGTACCCCTCCGGGCGGAGAGTCGGGAGGCAGTCGGTGCTGGAGGATCCTGCGCAGCGGTGCCTGGCAGAGCGTCGTGTTCGGGGTCGTGGGCGTCGGGCTCATGGCGGCCAGGTTCGGAGCGTTTCTACGGCGAACTGTTCGGCTGGACCTTCACGGAGGAGGGTTCGGCCGGCGGCGGTTCCTACCGGGTGACCGGCGCTGGTGGTGACACCGGGATCGGCGGCGGGATCCGGGCGACCGACGGCACGTCGCCGAACTATGCGATCCTCTACGCCGAGGTCACCGACGTCGCGGACGCGTGCCGGCGGGCCGAGGCGGCCGGTGGTCGGGTGGTGGTGCC
Organism: Micromonospora sp. DT4; assembly: GCF_049841675.1. NCBI lineage: Bacteria > Bacillati > Actinomycetota > Actinomycetes > Micromonosporales > Micromonosporaceae > Micromonospora > Micromonospora sp. DT4. Next base: position 14,570 of record NZ_JBNCKT010000064.1, on the reverse strand, counting down.
GGCCCGGACCACGCCGACCGGGCTCACGTTGGCCCGGGTGATCGACCCGGTCGGCAACCGCCTGGGCGTGTTCGCGTCCCCACCCGCCCAGGGCTGACGTCGGTCGGGCCGGCGCCCGGGCTGACTCCGGCGGGCTGCGTCGTGCCCCCCCGGGGGGGCGTGATCGACTCCAGGTCGCCGATGTGGCGGTGTCCGATGCGATGGACACCGCCACATCGGCGGAACGGAGTGGATCACGCGGGGTGAGTCGGTCCCGGGGGTGACGTGTCGGGCTACTTGCCCGGCGTACCCGCGGGGGCACCGTCGCCGGCCGGACCGTGACCGCCCGGCCCGCGGTGACCGCCGGGGCCGGAGAAGACGCCGGGGCCGGGGAAGACGCCGGCCTCGACGGCCTTGGTGATGGCGTCGGCCTGCTCCTGGGTGAGCTTGCCGTCCTTGACCGCCTGGTCCAGCCGCTCCTTGAGCGCGGCCTTACGGTCCTCGGCGGATGGGCGCGCCGGGCGATCGGCCGGGCGGTGCTGCTCGCGGATCTTCTCCAGAGCGGCGGTCACCTTGTCGGTGGGCACGCCCAGCTCCTTGGCGAGCTCCTCGGCGAACTCGCCCTGCCGATCGGCCTTCGCCCCGGGGCCCGAGGCGCTGCTGGCGCTCGGCGTCGGCGTGTCGGCGGCGAAGGCGATCGTCGGGGCCGCGATCCCCACGCCGAGGACGCCGGCGGTGGCCAGTCCGGCCAGCAGGTGCTTCCTACGGATGGTGCGGGACATGCTGTCCTCCAGGTACGTCGGTGCTGAGCTGACATCACCGACAGTGACGGGCAAGTCTGAGCGCGACCCGTGGCGACCCTGTCAGCCAGCTGACAATCGAGTAGCGGCTGCCCGCCGAACAGCGGGCTGCCACCCACTCCCGCCTGACCCACCCACCCCCGCCTACCCGCCGACGATCATGAAGTTATTGCCGCGACACGCCGTGGCGAGTGACAACAACTTCATGATCAACGGTGCCCGAGGCGGGCGGGCGGGGGAGATGAGGCCCGGTTACTGGACTGCGGGGGAGACGGTCAGGGTTCCGGTGTTGGTGTCCAAGGTTGCTTCGGTGCCTACCGGGACGGTCAGTTGGTGGGGGCCGTGGCCGATGGGGAGGCCGCCGAGGACCGGTACGCCCAGGTCGCCGAGGCGTTCGGTGAGTACGTCGACGATCGTGGTGTCCCAGCCGTCGCCGCAGTCGGTGAACTGCCCGACCGCCACGCCGGCCAGGCCGTCCAGCGCGCCGGCCCGGCGCAGGTGGGTGAGCATCCGGTCGACCTTGTACGGGGGCTCCTGGACGTCCTCGATCAGCAACACCGCTCCGGTCAGGTCGGGCAGGTCCGGTGTGCCGATGGAGGCGGCGATCAGGCACAGGTTGCCGCCGAACAGGGTGCCGGTGGCGCGGCCCGGGACGCGTACGCCGAAGGTCTCCTCGGTGGGCGCCGCCTCGACGGTCACCGGCTCGGTGGTCATCAGCGCCGCGTGCAGGGACTCGGCGGAGCGCAGCGGCGTCCGCTCGTCCCGCCAGGCCGCCCCGGGGCCGTGCACTCCGGCCAGCCGGGCGCCCCGCCACAGGGCGAGCTGCAACGCGGTGATGTCCGAGAAGCCGGCCACCACCTTCGGGTCGCGGCGGACGGCGGCCATGTCGATGGCGTCGACGATCCGCTGCGCGCCGTAGCCGCCCCGGGTGCAGATCACCCCACGGATCTCCGGGTCGGCGAACGCCGCGTTCAGGTCGGCCGCCCGCAGGTCGTCGGCGCCGGCGAGGTAGCCCTGGCGGGCGTACGCGTTCGGGGCCGGCACCGGGCGCAGGCCCCAACCGGTGAGCAGCTCCATGCCCCGGGCCACCCGCTCCGGCGAGGTCGGCCCGGACGGCGAGACGATCAGCACCGCGTCACCCGGGCGCAGCACGGGCGGGCGGACGGCGGCGGTGTCCTCGTTGATCACAACCGCAGAGCCTAACCACCGCGCGAACACGGCGGCCGCCAGCCGGCGCACGGACCCGTGCCGGGACGTGGCGGAGCGCGCCGCACCCGCTAGCCTCGACGGGTGGCAACCGCGCTGGTGATCGAGAACGACCCGACGGACGACGCACGCCGGTTGGGTGAGTGGCTGACCGAGGCTGGGCTGGAGCTGCGGGTGGTCCGCCCGCACGCCGGTGACGAACTCCCCGGCGACCTGGAGGGGTACGCGGCGCTGGTGGTGCTGGGTGGCGACCAGCAGGCGTACCCGCTGCCGGACGGCGCGCCCGGCGCACCCTGGTTCCCGGCCGTGGAGGGGCTGCTGCGCAAGGCGGTCCGGTACCGGGTGCCCACCCTGGCCGTCTGCCTGGGCGCGCAGTTGCTCGCCACCGCGCACGCCGGGCTGGTCGAGCGGAGTCCGTCCGGGCCGGAGATCGGCCCCGGCGTGGTCGGCCGGCGCGACGCCGCTGAGGGAGACCCGCTGTTCCAGTATGTGCCGCTGATCCCGGACGTGCTCCAGTGGCACTCCGACGAGATCACCGAGCTGCCCCGGGGCGCGACCCTGCTGGCGGCCTCCACCCGCTATCCGCACCAGGCGTTCCGGCTCGGGGACCGGGCCTGGGGGTTGCAGTTCCACATCGAGTGCGACACCGCGATGATCGCCCGCTGGGCCACCGACTCGACGCTGCTGGCCGAGCTGGGCTACGACCCGGAGCTGGTGGTCGCGGCCTGCGACTCGGTGATGGTGGACGTCGAGGAGGTCTGGCAGCCGTTCGCCGCCCGGTTCGCCGCGCTGGCCCTCGGCGAGCTGGACGTCAGCACGACGCGGCGTGGCCTGCCGCTTCTCGGGCACTGATGGGCCGGCCGACGAGGGCACCGGGCCGGCTCGCCCGCTACGGCTTCGGTACGGCCGACGGCGACGGTGGGGCCCGCGCCGCCGACCTGCTCGGCCCGGACGGGCTGGGCCTCTGGCAGCCCGAGGAGCAGGAGCCCGTCGACGACACGGCCGCGGAGCTACTCGCCGCGCTGTCCCGCGCCGCCGACCCGGACCTGGCGCTGCGTCAACTGCACCGCATCGTCGAGGCCGAGAGCCGAACCAGCGCAGCCGGCACCAGCGCAGCCGGCACCAGCGCAGCCAGTACCAGCGCCGCCGGCACCAGCGCCGTCAGTACCAGCGCCGTCAGTACCAGCGCCGCCAGCGCCCCGCGCGGCACCAGCGCAGCCGGCACCAGCGCCGCCGGTACCGGCAGCACCGCTGGCAGCGGCGCGGGCTCGCCGCTGCTGGCGGAGCTGCACGCCGACCCCGGGCTGCGGCGTCGACTGATCGCCGTGCTGGGCGCGTCGTCGGCGCTCGGCGACCATCTGGTGGCGAACCCCGAGCACTGCCTGGCGCTGCGCACCGCGCCGGACGGGCTCGCGCCGATCGCCGAGGGCCGACTGGAATTGGCCGGTGACGGCAACCCGGTGGCGGTGCTGCGCAGCGCGTACCGGCTGGCCCTGCTGCGGATCGCGGCGGCCGACCTCACCGGCGGCCGTGCCCTGGAGCAGACCATGGCCGCGCTGTCCGCGCTGGCCGACGCGACGCTGGCCGCCGCGTACGAGATCGCCGTCGACGAGTTGGCGGCCGGCACCGAGCGGCCCCGGCTGGCCGTGGTGGCCATGGGCAAGTGCGGCGGCGGCGAGCTGAACTACGTCTCCGACGTGGACGTGATCTTCGTGGCCGCCGAGGACGCCGACCTGCCCGCCGCGACCCAGGTGGCGACCCGACTGATCTCCGTCTGCGGAATGGTCGCCTGGCCGGTGGACGCCGCCCTGCGTCCCGAGGGCAGCCGTGGCCCGTTGGTGCGTACCCTCGCCAGCCACCTCGCCTACTACCGCCGGTGGGCGCGCACCTGGGAGTTCCAGGCGCTGCTCAAGGCCCGTCCGGCCGCCGGTGACCTGCCGCTGGCCCAGGAGTGGATCGACCAGCTCGCGCCGTTGGTGTGGCGGGCAGCCGAACGACCCGAGGCGGTCGAGGACGTCCGCGCGATGCGCCGCCGGATCATCGACAGCGTCCCGCCGAAGGAGCTGGAACGCGAGATCAAGCGTGGTCCCGGCGGGCTGCGCGACATCGAGTTCGCCGTCCAGCTCCTGCAACTCGTGCACGGCCGCGGCGACGAGACGCTGCGGGCGCCCGGCACCATCCCGGCGCTGCGCGCGCTCGTCGCCGGCGGCTACGTCGGTCGCGCCGACGGCGAGTCGCTGCTGCGCGGTTACCGCTTCCTGCGCGGCGTCGAGCACCGGCTCCAACTCCAGGCCCTGCGCCGCACGCACACCGTGCCCACCGAGCCGGGTGCGCTGCGCTGGCTGGCCGCCGCGCTGGGTTTCACGGCCGTGCCGGGCCGCAGCGCCGTCGAGAGCTTCCGGGCCGACTGGGTCACCCACGCCACCGAGGTACGCCGGCTGCACGCCAAACTGCTCTACCGGCCGCTGCTGGAGTCGGTGGCCCGGGTGCCCGCCGACGGGCTCCGGCTCACCCCGGAGGCGGCGCGGCACCGGCTGGAGATCCTCGGTTTCGCCGATCCGGCCGGGGCACTGCGTCACCTCCAGGCCCTCACCGGCGGGGTGAGTCGCACGGCGGCCATCCAGCGGACCCTGCTGCCGGTGCTGCTGAGCGAGTTCGCCGACGCGCCGGAGCCGGACCGGGGGCTGCTCAACTACCGTAAGGTCTCCGACAAGCTGGGCAGCACGCCCTGGTACCTGCGACTGCTGCGGGACGGCGGTCCCGTCGCCCGTCGGTTGGCCCGGGTCCTGGCCCTGTCGCGGTACGTCGCCGACCTGCTCGCCCGCGACCCGGAGGCGCTGCGGCTGTTGGCCGAGGAGAACGAGTTGGAGCCGCGTCCGCGTCCGGTGCTGCGGGAGGGCTTCCTCGCGGCGGCGGGCCGGCACACCGACCCCGTCGAAGCGACCCGGGCGGTGCGCGCGCTGCGCCGCCGGGAGCTGGTCCGGGTGGCCTGCGCCGACGTGCTCTGTCGGGCCGGCGCGCTCGCCCCCGCACCCACCCGCGCGGACGGCGCGAAGCGGGCCCCCGGGCTGGCCGACATCACCGAGGTCGGTACGGCGCTCACCGACGTCACCGACGCCACCCTCGCCGCCGCGCTGCGGGCCGCCCGGGCCAGCCAACCGACGCCGGACGGGCTGCGGTTCGCGGTGATCGGGATGGGCCGGCTCGGCGGGTACGAGTCGAACTACCTCTCCGACGCCGACGTGCTCTTCGTCTACGACCCGCCCGCCGGCAGCAGCGAGAGCGCGGCCAGCGCCGCAGCGCACGCGATCGCGGAGGAGCTGCGTCGACTGCTCGGCGTACCCGCCCCCGATCCGCCGCTCGGTGTCGACGCCGACCTGCGCCCGGAGGGCCGGCAGGGTCCGCTGGTGCGCAGCCTCGCCGCGTACGCCCAGTACTACGCCCGCTGGTCATGCGTGTGGGAGGCGCAGGCGCTGCTGCGCGCCCGGTTCGTCTGCGGGGACGCCGACCTGGGCGCCGAGTTCGAGGCGATGATCGAGCCGGTGCGCTACCCGGCGGACGGGCTGACCCGCGAGCAGGTCGTCGAGATCCGCCGGATCAAGGCCCGGGTGGAGACCGAGCGGCTGCCGCGCGGGGCCGACCCGGCCACCCACACGAAGCTGGGCCGGGGCGGGCTGGCCGACGTGGAGTGGGCGGTCCAGCTCGTCCAGCTCCGACACGCGGGCGCGGTCCCGGAGCTGCGCGGCACGCGTACCCTCGATGCCCTCGCGGCGGCCGAGCGGGCCGGCCTGATCGACCCGGCGGACGCCGCGGAGATGGCCGCCGGCTGGTCCCTGGCCGCGCAGGTCCGCAACGCGCTGATGCTGGTCCGGGGCCGGGCCGGCGACCAGTTGCCCCGGCACGGCGTGGAGTTGGCAGGGGTGGTGCGGCTGCTCGGCCGCGACGACCCGGGCGAGTTCCTCGACGAGTACCTGCGCACCGGCCGCCGCTCCCGCGCCGCCGCGCAGCGTGTGCTGCAGGGGTAGCGCGCTCAGCCGCCGAGGGTGTATTCGCCGGAGCGGGGGACGGTGACGGTGGTCCAGTCCCCGTCGGCGGCGACGGTCGCGCCGCCCGAAGCGGCCAGCCAGCGGGTGTGGCGGACGTGGACCGCCACCGGGCCGGCGGTCGGCGTCCGGAAGGTCACCGCCGCGCCGTCGGTACGGACCAGCTCGGCGGGCGCGGCGACCAGCGGCGTCGGGTCGGTCACCGCCCAGACCCGCCAGTGCGGGCCGGACCAGGCCGGCGTCAGGTACGGCAGGCCGCCCTCGACCAGTTCCGCCTCGGCCCGTCCCACCCAGGACAGCGGGGCGTCCGGCACCGCCACGTACTGCACGGCGTTCTCCGTCAGCCAGGCCCGGTAGCTGGCCGGCGTCAGCGGCACGCCGGTGCCAGTCGCGCCGGGCACGGTGGTGAAGAACAGCGGGTTGCGGTCGATGTCCGCCTGCCGCAGCCAGCCCCGGGCCAGCGGCACCTCGCCGAGCCGGGCCGCCTCCCAGTAGTTGCGCGTCGGCGGCACCTCCACCCGGCCGGTGAGCCGTTGCCCGGCCAGGAACGCGCGCAGCGGCGCGTGGTAGCCGGGCGCGCTGGTCGGGTCGCCGATGCCCCGCAGGTCGGCGGGGACCACCGGCGGCTGCCAGGAGCAGACGGCCGCCAGCAGCGCGGCCAGGCCGATCCCGGCCAGCAGCCGCGCCGGGCGCGACCGCGGCGGCGTCGCGGTGCCGGCCGGAACACCGCCGGCCGGCGCGGGCCGGTCGGCGTGCCGGCGGGCCAGCCGGGCCGGGAGCCAGGCCGGTGGGTGGGCGGCGGCGGCCAGCACCGGCAGCGCGAACATCGTCGCCAACCGGGTCGCGTTCAACCCCACTGGTGTGTGCACCGCAGCCGCGGCCAGCACCCCGGTGGCGGAGAGCAGCGCACCGAACCGCACCGGCCGGTAGGCCACCAGGGCCGCCACCACCAGGCTCGTCACCACCGCGCGCAGGGTGTCGGTCCGGCTGATGTTCATCCAGCCGCCGTCACCGAAGAGCAGGGCGGTCGCGGCCAGCGGCACGGCCGCCGCGACGCCGAGCGTCAGACCGTCGGCGTACCGGCGCGCGAGCAGCAGCGCCACGCCCGCCAGGCCGACGAACAGACCGGCCACCGGGCTCGTCGCCGAGGCCAGCAGCGCGCCGGCCGCAGCCGGCGCGAGACGCCAACCCGGGGGTACGCGCCGAGTCAGCGCGACCAGCGCCGCCAGCCCGAACGCGACACCCAGGGCGTACGTCACCCGTCCCGAGACCAGGTTGCCGGCCAGCGTGACCACGCCGACGACGCTGCCCAGCAGCGGCCGGGGCACCGGGCTGCGGACCAGCAGCGCGGCCAGCGCGACGGCCGACGCCACCAGCGCCAGCGCACCGGTCACCCGCACGCCGAGCACCGCCATCACCGGCTGCGACACGAGGCTGTAGCCGAACTGCTGCACCCCGCCGTACCAGCGCAGATCCACCGGGGTGAGACCGTGGGCGGCGAAGAAGTCGGCGCGGGCGACCTGCGCGGACAGGTCCGAGCCCATCAGCGGCAGCGCCAGCCAGAGCGCGGCGAGCACGACGGAGCAACCGGCGGCCACCGCCACCACCCGACTGCGCCGCATGCCCACCTCCGTACCGCGACAACCGTACTGGCAGCATGTCCGGCGTGCCTCACCACCTCGCGCGCTGGACCGGACTGGCGGGATCGGCGCTTCTCGCCGTCGCCGCGTTCCTGGGCGGCGCCCTGCCCGACTCGCCCCTGCGCAGCAACCCGGTCAGCATCTGGCAGGGGCCGAACGGGCCGCTGGTTCTCGCCGCCTGGCTGGTCGGCACCGCGCTGCTGGCATACGCCTGGTGGTCGCTGCGCGACAGCGTGCCGTCGACCCGCTGGGCGTTGGTCACCGCCGGGCTCTGGCTGCTGCCGGTGCTGATCGCGCCGCCGCTGGCCAGCCGGGACGTCTACGCGTACGCCTGCCAGGGGGCCAGCTACGCCGCCGGGATCAACCCGTACGAGCAGGGTGTCTCCGCGCTGCCCTGCCCCTGGCTGGACACCATCTCGTACATCTGGCGGGACACCCCGGCGCCGTACGGGCCGCTGTTCGTCGTGCTGTCCGGCGCGGTGGTCAAGGCGACCGGCTCGCTGACCGGCGCGATCGTGGTGTTCCGGCTGATCGCCGTGGCGGGGGTCGCGCTGATCGCGGCCAGCCTGCCGGTGCTGGCCCGGCGGGTGGGCGTACCGGCCTCCCGGGCGGTCTGGCTGACGCTCGCCTGCCCCCTGGTCGCCGTGCACCTGGTCTCCGGCGCGCACAACGACGCCCTGATGGTCGGCCTGCTGGTCGCCGGGCTGGCCGTGGTCGCGTCCCGGCCCGGACGCCCCGGCCCGCTGCTCGCCGGTGGCGTGCTGCTCGGTCTCGCCGCCGGTATCAAGGTGACGGCGCTGGTTGTGGTGCCGTTCGCCGCGCTGGCCGCGATCGTCGGCGGGTACTCGATCCGCGCGCTGATTCGCCACGGCGGCTGGGTGGTCGGCGGCGCGGCCGCCGTCGTGGTCGGGGTGACCTTCGCCGCCGGACTGGACTTCGGCTGGGTCGGCGGGCTGGCCCGGGGCGGTGACGTGATCGCCTGGACGTCGCCGTCCACGGCGGTCGGGCAGACCATCGGCTACCTGGCGGTGCCCTTCGGCGGGCACGTCGACGCGCTCGGCGTCACGCGGGGGATCGGCGTGGCGGTACTGGTGGTGCTGCTGGTGTGGCTGTGGTGGCGGGCCCGCACCCGGGAGCCGCTGTGGTACGCCGCCGTGGCGCTGACCGCCACGGTCGCCCTCGCGCCGCTGTTCCACCCCTGGTACTGGATCTGGCCCCTCGCGGTTCTGGCGGCCACCGCCCGGCGTACCGGCTGGTTCATCGTCGTCGCGCTGGTGGCGTCGTTCCTGGTGCTGCCGGACGGCACCGGGCTGCCCCGGTACACCAAGACGGTCGGGGCGCCGCTGATGACCCTGTTGGTGATCGTGCTGGTCATCCGGTTGGTACGGTCGGCTCGGGCGGCCCGCCAACCGGTCGCCGTCGACTGAGGGAAGGTGCACCGGTGATCACTCCCGGCGCGCCGCCGCTTTCCGGCCCATCGGCCGCCCGGCTTGTCCGGTACGTCGGCCTGATCGGCGCGATCCTGCTCGCCGTGGCCGGGTATCTCGGCGGGGCGCTGCCCGACGCCCCGCTCGGGGCGACACCGGTGTCGATCTGGCGGTCCCCGGACGGGCCGGCGACGCTGACCTGCTGGCTGGTCGGCAGCGCGCTGCTCGTCGGCGCCTGGTGGTCACTGCGCGCCGGTGCGCCGTCGGGCCGCTGGGTGTACGTCACCGCCGGGCTCTGGATCCTGCCGCTGCTGATCACGCCACCCCTGGGCAGCCGGGACGTCTACTCGTACGCCTGCCAGGGCTGGACGTACGCGCACGGCGTCGACCCGTACGCCGTTCCGGTGGCGGCGGCGGGTTGTCCGTGGGTGGAGACGGTGGCGCCGATCTGGCGGGACACCCCCGCGCCGTACGGGCCGGTCTTCGTGCTCCTCGCCGCGCTCGCGGTGGGCGTCGGCGGCGGGCTCACGGGCACGGTCGTGGCGCTGCGGGTGGTTGCCGTGGCCGGGTTGGTGCTGGCTGCGTTCTGCCTGCCTCCCCTTGCCCGGGCGACCGGCGTGCCGACCCGACGGGCGGCCTGGTTGGTGCTGGCCGCTCCGCTGGTCGGCGTGCACCTGGTGGCCGGGGCGCACAACGACGCGGTGATGCTCGGGCTCCTGCTGTGCGGGTTGCTGGTGGTGGTCCGTCGGCCGGGTCGGCCCGCCGCGTTGCTGCTCGCCGGGATGCTGCTCGGGCTGGCGGTGACCGTGAAGGCGAGTGCCGTGGTGGTGGTGCCGTTCGCCGCGCTGGCCGCGGTCCGAGGGCAGCCTGGGGTACGGGCGCTGCTGCGCGACGGCGGTTGGCTGGTCGGCGGGCTGGTGGGCGCGCTGCTGGTCGCCTCGGGGCTGTCCGGACTCGGGTTCGGCTGGGTGGGTGGGCTGACCCGCAGCGGCGACTCCGAGCAGTGGACGTCGCCACCCACCGCCGTCGGCATGGTGGTGGACTACGCCGGCGCGCTGGTCGGCCGGGACCCGCAGGCGGTTCCGGTGGTCCGCGCGGTCGCGCTGGTGCTGCTCGCCGTCGTGCTGGTGGCGCTGTGGTGGTGCGCCTGGCGAGAGCTGCGGGCCGGCCAGCTTGGATCGCCGCCGCGAGAGCTGCGGGCACCGGGTGAGTCGGCCTCCGCCCGCTGCCGGGTGGCGCTACGCGGCGGGGCAATGGCACTGGTCGCGACCGTCGTCCTGTCCCCGGTCTTCCACCCCTGGTACGCGACTTGGCCGCTGGCGCTGCTCGCGCTGACCGCCGCCCGGACGACGTGGTTCGTGGTGCCGGCGGCGGTCGCGGCCTTCCTGGCGCTGCCCGACGGGACCAACCTGGCCCGCTTCACCAAGGCACCCGGCGCGGTGGCGATGACCGCGCTGCTCCTGGCTGTGCTTCTGGCTCTGCCTTGCCGCCGGCTTCATCCGTTTGATCATGAGGTTGATGGGTGACAACACGGACAATACGACTGGCTAAACTCATGATCGTCATTGGAGGCGCGAGATGGCCGGCCGGGCGGCGCGGGCCCGCTCGGCCAGTCGAGCGGTGGCGGCCTCGACGTTGCGCCGTAGGCGTGGGCAGGACGGCCAGCAATTCGCTGCCGCTGGGGAACAGCCAGGTCAGCGCGCTCGGTCTCGGCGGTCAGGGTGGCGTCGCCGGCGGGGCAGAGGCGGTAGTAGCGGCGCAGTCGGCCGTCCACCACCTCCTCCCGGTCGACCTCGACGAGACCGGCATCGACCAGCCGGTCGAGTGCGCCGTACAGCGTCCCGGGTCGGAGGGACACGCGGTTGTCGGAGAGGGTGGCGACCTCGCCGATGAGCCCGTAGCCGTGCATGGGCTCGACGGCGAGCGCGGTCAGGATCAGGAAGGTGGGTTCGCGTAGCGGTATGTCCACGGAGACAATATGTCGGACGCGAAGATATAACGGGGGGTGTACCAATGCGGCTGGGCCGGCTCCGCGAACGCGGGGCCCGCCCAGCCGGGGGTGCGGGGACAGCACAGCCGTCGTAGTACAAGGCGGAATCGGGCGGGGGCGGGCGCAGACCCACCCGGTCGACCTCGTTGGCGCGCTT
>NZ_JBNCKT010000064.1:0-3318 GCF_049841675.1 Micromonospora sp. DT4 | reverse complement strand
GGTCTGCCCGGTGAGCAGAGCGCCAGCCGAGGCGGCGCGCCCCCGGGGCGGCCGCCCCGCGGTGGGGACCGCCCCCCCCCCCCGGCCCCCGGCGGGGGGCGGGCCCCGCGACCGCGGCCCCGGCCCAGCCGGTGGTGCGGGGACTGCTCAGCAGTCGTAGTACATGGCGAACTCGTGCGGGGTCGGGCGCAGACGCACCGGGTCGACCTCGTTGGCGCGCTTCCAGTCGACCCAGGTGGAGATCAGGTCGGGGGTGAATACGCCGCCCTCGAGCAGGTAGTCGTGGTCGGCCTCGAGCGAGTCGAGCACGGCCGGCAGCGAGCCCGGGACCTGCTTGACGTCGCCCCACTCCTCCGGCGGGAGGTCGTAGAGGTCCTTGTCGATCGGCGTCGGCGGCTCGATCTTGCTCTTGATGCCGTCCAGGCCGGCCATCATCATGGCCGAGAAGGCCAGGTAGACGTTGGCCGACGGGTCCGGCACGCGGAACTCGACGCGCTTGGCCTTCGGGTTGCTGCCGGTGACCGGGATGCGGGTGCAGGCGGAGCGGTTGCGCTGCGAGTAGACCAGGTTGACCGGCGCCTCGAAGCCCGGCACCAGGCGACGGTACGAGTTGACCGTCGGGTTGGTGAGGGCCAGCAGCGACGGCGCGTGGTGCAGCAGACCGCCGATGTACCAGCGGGCCATGTCGGACAGGCCGGCGTAGCCGGTCTCGTCGTAGAACAGCGGCTCGCCGTTGAGCCAGAGGCTCTGGTGGGTGTGCATGCCGGAACCGTTGTCGCCGAAGAGCGGCTTGGGCATGAACGTGGCGGTCTTGCCGTTGGCCCAGGCCTCGTTCTTCACGATGTACTTGAAGAGCTGGAGCTGGTCACCGGCGTGCAGCAGGGTGGAGAACCTGTAGTTGATCTCGGACTGGCCGGCGGTGCCCACCTCGTGGTGCGACCGCTCCACGGTGAAGCCGGTGTCGACCAGCCGGCGCACGATCGAGTCGCGCAGGTCGGCGTAGTGGTCGACCGGCGGAACGGGGAAGTAGCCGCCCTTGTACGCGGTCTTGTAACCGCGGTTGCCGCCGACCTCCTCGCGACCCGTGTTCCAGGCGCCCTCGATCGAGTCGATGTAGTAGAACGACTGGTGCGCCGAGGTCTCGTGGCGGATCGAGTCGAAGATGTAGAACTCCGCCTCGGCGCCGAAGTAGGCGGTGTCGGCGATGCCGCTCGCCGCCAGGTACGCCTCGGCCTTCTTCGCCACGTTGCGCGGGTCGCGGGTGTAGGCCTCGCGGGTGAACGGGTCGTGGATGAAGAAGTTCAGCGCGAGCGTCTTCTGCGCGCGGAACGGGTCGATGAACGCGGTGGCGACATCCGGGAGCAGGAGCATGTCCGACTCGTGGATCGCCTGGAAACCGCGGATCGACGAACCGTCGAACGCGAGGCCGTCGGTGAAGAGGTCGTCGTTGACGGACTCGACCGGCAGGTTGAAGTGCTGCATCACGCCGGGCAGGTCACAGAAACGCACGTCGACGAACTTCACGTCCTCGTTCTTGAGGTATCGCAGCAGTTCCTCGGGATTGGCGAACACACATCCTCCTGGCACGTCCACGGGGTGGCTAGGCTCCTGGCGACGCTAGGACCGGGGAGTTGCCCGGCCATGTCTTCGGTGTTTCTGCCGTGTTACGTCCCTCGCGGAGCGTCAGGAACGCTCCTGTCCACGCACTCAGCCTGTGCGAACGGCGTACCGGCTGTGCCAGTGTAATGACACTTGAGGCCATTGGCCCGAATCGGCGCGCAGTGGTGACGGCACCCCGAAGCGCCGATCTGGACGCGGATACCCTTGATCGCTGTGACCAGTCCGCATGTCCCGGCAGCGCCGGCCACCGACCCTACCTTCACCCCGCCGAGCCTGGGACGGCGCTTCGGGGCGCTGATCATCGACTGGGTGCTCTGCCTGCTGGTGGCCAACATCTTCGCCGACCCGGTACGCGACGGCTGGGCGCCGGTGCTCGTGCTGATCCTGGAGTACGGCATCTTCCTCGGCCTGTTCGCGCAGACGCCGGGCATGTACATCACCAAGGTCCGCTGCGTGAACTGGCACGACGGGGGTCGGATCGGCCTGCTCCGCGCGCTGGCCCGGGGCGTGCTGCTGGCGCTCGTCGTACCCGCGCTGATCATGGACGAGCACCGCCGTGGCGTGCACGACCGTCTCGTCGACTCGGTCATCGTCGACGCTCCCCGGGTCTGACGCGCCACGACACCCCCGCCGTGCGGGCACGCCCCAAGATCTCCACAGCTTCACCGATGTTGCTGCCTCCCGCGCCCCTGAGGCAGCAACATCGGTGATCTTGCGCGGATCTTGGCCGCAGGGCGCGGACTGCGGACGCGAGGCGCGGATCTTGGCTGCGAGGCGCGGACCGCGGACACGCGGCGCGGATCTTGGCCGCAGGGCGCGGACTGCGGACGCGAGGCGCGGATCTTGGCTGCGAGGCGCGGACCGCGGACACGCGGTGCACGAGAAGAGCCGGACCCGTGCGGGTCCGGCTCTTTCACGGGGTACGGCTCAGCGTCGCGGCTGGCGGGCGCCGCCCGGCGGCCGCATGTTCTTCGGGATCGCGCCCTTGGGCATCTGCGGACGGGCGGTGAGCGCCTTGAGTCGCTTGTCCAGCGCGTTGACGTCCTTGCCGCTGAGCGCGCGGGGCAGCCGCAGCAGCGTCGTGCGCAGCTTGCGGATCGGCAGCTCGCCCTCCTGCTGGCCGATCACGTAGTCGTGCAGCGGGGCGGAGCCGATGACCTTGGCCAGCCGACGCTTCTCCTGCCCCAGCAGGCCGCGTACGCGCTGGGGGTTGCCCTCGGCCAGCAGGATCACGCCCGGCCTGCCGATCACCAGGTGGACCATGTCCATCTGGGTGGTGGAGCTGACGGCGGGGGTGACCCGCCAGTCGCCGCGCATGTTGTCCATGATCTGCGCCGCCGCGCCCGGCTGCCCCTCGGCGGCGTTCATCATCGCCTGGTTGGACCGCAGGTTGAGCACGATCAGCACCGCGAGCAGGGCGAACAGGATGCCCAGCGGCAGCCAGATCCAGCTCCAGAGGATCACCGCGACCACGGTGAGCGCGAGCGGGATGAGCACCGCCGCGGCGACCAGCGGCGCGAACCACCGGTCCTGCTTGGCGGTGAACTGGAACACCATCCCGATCTGCTTCAGCCGTTGGCCGAACGAGACCTTCTCCTGGGGCTTTGCCATGCCGCAGAGTCTAGACGATCTATTCCAAGGGGTGCGGGGCAGCGAACAAGAGCGAGGGTGTCCATGATCGACGTTGCTGAGCAACGA
>NZ_JBNCKT010000063.1:0-33724 GCF_049841675.1 Micromonospora sp. DT4 | reverse complement strand
AAGTGCGCGAACGCCCGCTGGTGACACTCCCAGAACGCGGCCAGGTCCTGGCTGGTGGTGAAGCAGCAGAACGGATCCCGCGAGTACGACAACACCATGTGGAACGAGTACACCTTCGCGATCCCGACGTGGGCGAGGATGCCGCCCTCGTCGCCCCAGTCCACCTGCGCCTGCGCACCCGGGACGACCTCGAACCGGCGGTGCAGCCCGGCCAGCTGATCCGGACTGATCCCCAACTCTGCGGCGATCCGCGGCCGGGCCTGCTGCAGATACAACTTCACCCGCTGATAGTTACCGGTGAACCCGTACTGCTCGACCAGACGTTCATGGATCACCGTGCCCTTGAGCAGCAACTCCGCCCGCAACCACGCATCGACAACGTGCGCGAACACATCGATCAACTGCCCGCGAGCCGGCCGCGCCGCAACCGGCGGCACCACCTCGCCGCCACCAGCAGCCAGATACTTCTTCACCGTCCGCCAGTTCAGGCCCGTCTCACGAGCGATCTCCGAGACACTCGCACCAGCCTCGTGCAACGCCCGGAACCGGCGCACATCCAGCCACCGCTGCTCATCCAACGCCCCCACCGCCAGCCGCCCCACACCGGTCCGATCACGACCCGAGCAGCCTCACCCTCAGTCACCCGACGGCGACGGACAAACAGTGCGCACCTCTGCAAGATCAGCTGTACCTAGCTCTGCACTCCAGGCCGTACCCCGACAGCAGTAAGCTCGCCGCCACCACGGCGGCGATGGACGCCATCACGGCCGTGACCGACCGCTTCGCCGGCCAGGTCGACCTCGTGCGCATCCGGTTCCCCAACGAGGACCTGCCGCTGGGCGGATGCGACGCGGGAAAACTGATCTACGTCTTCGTCGACGGGCAGGTCGCCGTGTGCCCCTACCTGGTCTTCGCCGCTCGCACGCCCGCCTCCGTGCATCGCGATACCGAGTTCCTCACCGGCAACATCCTCGATAGTGAGGTTGTTACCGGCCTCGACGTCTACGACTTCCACGGCCGCTACCGGCCCGGCGCCAACCCGACCTGCGGCTCCTGCGCGCTGGCCGGACAGTGCGGCAAGGGCTGCCCTGCCGCGGTCATCGCCACCGGTGGCCGCATCGGCGATGTCGATACCGAGCAGTGCCCCGTCACCGACCCATCCGGCCGTCGACTGCTCCCGTTGTCCCTGGCCAAGGGGTGAGCAGCCTGTTCATCGCCGTGGAGGGCCCCAACGGAGTCGGCAAGAGCACCGTCGCCCGTCGCCTGGCCGACCGCCTCGCCGAACTCGGACCGGCAGGGGTCCACTTGACCGGCGAGCCCACCCGCACGCCCCTGGGCCAGCTCCTGCGCCGCCAGGAATCCTTCCTGCACGGCAAGGCACTGGCCCTCGCTCTGGCCGCCGACCGCGCCGCGCACATCGAAACGGAGATCATCCCCCGGCTCGACGACGGACTGCATGTCGTCTCCGACCGGTACGTCGCCTCCTCGCTGGTGCTGCAACGCATCGACGGCCTCGACCTCGGCGAGATCTGGTCCTACAACCGCTACGTCCTGCCCGCCACCGTCATCTACCTCGAAGACCACCCAGAGGTCATCCGCACCCGACTGACAGCTAGACCACACTTGACCAGGCTGGAACTGGCCGGCTCGCCCGAGAAAGAACTCGCCCTCTACCGCGACGCCGCCACCCACCTGCACCGGCAGCAGTGGCGCCAACACGTCGTCGCCTGCCACGGCCTCAACCCCGAACAGGTCGTGGACACTATTCTCGCCCTGCTACCCGCCGACGGCCCCTGACCAGCGAGGCTCACCGTGCTGTCCATTCTGACGATCAACGTGCAGGCCGCCGCGCTCGCCCGCGCGCAGAAGCTCCTGACCTGGCTGCTGCAACGCGACGACCACGTGATCATCCTGACCGAAACCAGCAACGGACCCGGCACCCGGCACCTGCTCACCGGCCTGCGGGCAGCCGGGATGTCCATCGCCCACAAGCCATCGACTGACGGCGACCGCGGCTGCGCCATCGCCAGCCGCACCCCCACCCGCCCAGCCCCGCACCTCACCGCGGGCATCAGCCTGCCTGGCCGGGCCCCCGCCGTCATCCTCGGCACCGACCCCGCCGTCACGATCCTCGGCCTCTACGTCCCCTCCAGCGACCGGGCACCGGCCAAGCTCGCCAAGAAGCGGACCTTCCTCACCACCGTCACCGACACCCTGGCCCGACTACCCACCGCCGACCGCGCCCATCTGGTGGTCGGCGGCGACTACAACGTCATCAGCCGCGACCACCAACCCCGCTACCCCGGCTTCCGACCCTTCGAGTACGACTTCCTCGACGCCCTCGCCACACTCGGGCTCTGCGACGTCCACCGGACTCTGCACCCCGACGTGCAGACACACAGCTGGATCGGCCGGGCCGGAAACGGATATCGCTTCGACTACCTCCATGCCGGCCCTGGGCTACTGCCTCACCTGGCAGCCGCCGCCTACCTGAACCAACCTCGCCTTGAGGGTCTCACCGACCACTTGGCGCATAGCGCCGACATCGACGCACCGGCCGCCGGTGGACGGGGTGCCGGTACGAGCAACGTCGTGGCTTGCTTGCCGTCCCGTACGTACTCCTAGACGAGCGGCAGAATAGGCGCGTGACCCTCTGGACGATCGCCACGGCGGCCGACGAAGCTCGCCGCCAAGCGGCGGTCGCCGTCCTGCCCATCGGCAGCTTCGAACAACACGGCTCGCATCTACCGCTCGCCACCGACACGATCGTGGCCAGCGCCATCGCCACCGCGCTCGCGGAACTCTACGACCTGTTCCTGCTTCCGCCACTTACTCTGTCCTGCTCCCACGAGCACGCCGCGTGGCGAGGAACTGTCAGTCTCAGCTCGACCACCCTCACCGCCATCATCAACGACGTCGTGGCGTCCCTCCATGGGCAAGGCATCTACCATCTCGTTCTCGTCAACGGGCACGGCGGCAACTATGTGTTGTCCAACATCGTCCAAGAGGCCAACACTGACCGGCCACGCCTCGCGCTCTTCCCAGGTCGACAGGACTGGGACCAAGCACGCCGCGACGCCAGCCTAGACAGCACCACCCACGACGACATGCACGCCGGGGAGATCGAGACGTCGATCCTTCTCCACGCCGCGCCGGATGCCGTCAGCCCGGACTTCGGAACCGCCGATCACCTCACCGAACGGCCACATCTCCTGACGCTCGGCTTGGCTGCCTACACGAGCACCGGAGTAGTCGGGCAACCATCGTTGGCCACTGACGCCAAGGGGCAGGCGGTGCTGGCCAGCCTTGCCCGCAGCTTCGCGGACACCCTCACCACGCTTACCCGTCAATAGGCCAACACTCGCGCCACGCGACACGATCCTCCTGGTGGCACTCAGCGCTCACCGCGCGCCGGCCGAAACTCGAAGGAGCCCACATTGCGCAGCCGCGAAGTCGTCCCCGGCCGCACCATCGTTGCGGTATTCGACCACGGAGAAGACTTCTACGACGCCCTCGACCGCACCTGCCGCGCCCACGACATCCGCCAGGGCTATATCCCCACCTTCATCGCCGGCCTCGCGGCCGCGGACATCGTCGGCACCTGCGAACGCCTCGACAACCCCGACGCGCCGGTCTGGTCCAAAGTCCATGTGACCAACATCGAGGCCCTCGGTGGCGGCACCCTCGCCTACGATCCTGACACCGACACCATCCAGCCGCACATCCACCTCACCGTGGGCTTGAAAGCGCACAGCGCCATCGCCCACACGAGCCACCTGCTCGCCGCGACTGTCCAGTTCCTCACCGAGATGATCATCGTGGAGATCCTTGAGCCACCGATGAGCCGCGTTCGCCAAACCGACCTCTACGACGTGCCACTCCTGCAGTTCCCCTGAAGCCAGTCGAGCGCGGCGGCCCAGGTCTCCAGCCGTCACAGCCGGGGCGGCAACATCCGTGGACTCGACCACCTCAGAACGGGGCCGACGTCCTCACGGCCGCGCTCGTCAGATTCCAGATCAACGTGTCGTAGGTGTCCACAACCCGCCGTACTGGCACACCGAGTGAGCGAATCATCGCGTCGAGTCCGTGCTGCACCTGTTCACCCGAGTGCCGGCAGCTGACCACCCGTTCCACCTCGACGAACGTGCCGAGCTCGTCGACGACGTCCACGCAGACCGTCGCGCCGTCCCAATCGCCAGTTCGGCGGTGCTTGACGATTCGTACGGTTGGCGCCCAACCCATCGTCGCCAGAGCAGCGTGCATCGCGTGACGGTCGAGGATCACGCATTCGTGCTCCAGGCACGCCATCTCATTGTCGATCGGCTTCTTCACGGTGAACAGATGGCGCCCCTCCTGCGTGCGAAGACGCGCGAACGGCACGCCGACCTTCGACATTCCGTACGACCAGCCGGCTGGTGCGTACGCCTGGTCGTCCTGGACCGACGGCTCCGTCAACACGACCTGCCGCCGGGCGAGCGCCGTGATCAACCCCTGCAGGTCGTCGACGCGGTACTTGGCTTCAATCTCGTGATCATTGTTGGCCGGCTCGTGGGTCACGAACAGGGAGCATACGAGCATCGGAGGTCACGCGAGTCCGGACGACCGCGAGGCCAATGTCGGAACTTTGTCGGAAGAGTGTGGGATGAAGCCGCTGAGTAGCTGACGCATCACAGACCTGCACTACAGTGCTCCCACGCCAACCTGCCTCGCCTCGCGCGAGCGTTCGTACCCATCGGGAGCTGCTGATGTCGAGCGTGCCACCACAAGACGTGGCCAAGGCATGGATCGCTCTTGGTCAAATGCTGGCCCGCAGCCGCAAAGCCGCTGGTTACACGCAGGAGGCGTACGCCCCGCGGGTGAGCTATGGACGGAGCACGATCGCGAACGTGGAGACCGGCCGGCAGCGCGTGGGCCGCGATTTCTGGGCCCGAAGCGACGAGGTGTTGGGCACCGGCGGCAGACTGGTCCGGGAATACGATCGCATCCGGCTCGCCAGCAGCCGGCACGTGCTGAGCGGCACGGCCGCCCCTACGGCGTGCCACGTGGCTGCTGAGCCCTCGTCCTCCACCGCTGCGGAGGCGCTCGCCCGCACGTCGGGAACGGACTACCTGATGGGCGAGTGGAACAGCTTTTCCACACTCACCAGCATGCTGGCCCAGCAGCGCCAGGCCGTGTCACCCGACGCGCTACTGGGTCTGATCGAGGCCCACCGTGACTGCCTGTCGACGCTGTATCGCAAAGCGGGTCGTGCTCCCATCCGCGCTGATATCGGAGCGATGCTCGCCGAAGCCTCGATCGTCGCCAGCAGGCTGTGGAGCGCGCAGGGCAACCGTGCCCTCGCGCTCGCTCACTGTGCCTACGCCCGCCAGCTCGGCGACAGGCTTGGCAGCCGCAGGATCAGCGCAACGGCACGCATCTTCGAGAGCAACCTCCACTCCGAAGCCGCCACACTGATCGACGCAGACGGTGACATCATGATCGGCCTGCGGCTACTCGATGAGGCCGCCCGCGCGTCCACCGATCTCAGTCCACCCGCACGGGCGCGAGTAGCTGCCGAGCAGGCCCAAGCCTTCGCGGCCCTGCGACTTCCCCGCGAGGCCGCGGCGGCCCTGAAGCGGGCAGAAGAAGCGGTCAACGACTTGTCGCCCGTTGACTGTGTCGGCCTCTACAGCGACTGGAGCAGCGCTCGCCTCCACGTCTACGCGGGCACGTGCCATCTCCTTCTCGGTCAGCCCCACCAGGCGGTGACCGTGCTGGAAAGTGCGGTACAGATGCTGCAACACGACCACGCCAACGCCAACGTCGCGTTGGCGGCAGCCGTAGACCTCGCCAGCGCCTACGCCGACGCCGGCGAACTCGAACAATCCTGCACCCTGCTTGGCGCCACCTACGACCAGCTGAAAGCAGGTGGGAACCATCGAGGCATCGCTCGAGCCCAACGAGCTCGACAACGGTTGGACCGATGGCGCGATGAGCCGCTTGTCCTCGAACTCGAGGAGCAGATGGCCGCCTAACGAGCAGCCGGCGTCCCGCCCGCACTCAACAGCGAACTGACGGCGGCCACCACCGTCGTCGGGTCGAGGCTGTCGAGTACCACGTCAGGTTCGTAGGATGCCAGCTCTCGACGCCCAAGCCGGTGAGCGACAACAGCAACGCGAAAGTCGGCGTGACGTGCGCAAGCGATATCGTTGGGCGCATCCCCGATGACGATCGCTCGAGCGGAATCGAGCGGATCACCGTAGATCGCGGAGTAGCGCTGAGCTACGACTGCCGGAAGCTGGAAGCGATCTCGCGCGTCCGACCCGAACCCGCCGATGCGAAGATCAAGAAAATCGTCCAAGCCCGCCACGTCGAGCTTCACCTCGGCGGCCGAACGCAGGTTGCCGGTCAGCACAGTCTGGATGAAGCCACGATCGTGCAGCTTCGCGATGCTCGCCGCAGCACCTGAATAGGGCGGCTGGACCTCAGCCAACTCCTGCCGACCCTCCTGCATGACCGCGGCGATGGCCTGACGGAAGGCGGGTATGCCCGCCTCCGCGTCTGCCGGGTCCACGCCCGAAGCGATCGCCGTGTCGATGGCGATCGACTCGTCCGTATACCCATGCACCTTCTTGTCAGGGAAGACAACCTCGGACTGCGCGATGCCGTACGCACGAGCGATCGCGCGCGTCAGCCAGCGCAAGTCCGCAGGGATGAGCGTCCCGTCAACGTCCCAGATGACCAAGCCGGCGCTGCTGTGGTTCATAGAAGCATCGTCGCACGCGTACGGGCAGCTAACCCTGTCGAGCATCGCCGGGGTCGCGGCCGGACCGAGACGGCCGGGCGCGGACGCGGTCGCGGCAGCGGGTGTCGGTGGATTGTCATAGTCCGATGACATGCCTGTCCGACAACACCCGACGTCGGCGACTGTAAGTGAGCCTTCCCCGAAAGGCCGGGGCGGATCGTCCTCGCAGTCTTGGGAGATAGCTGTCCGGACGGCACCTTTGCTGCCCTACATGGTGATCATCGCGCTGGCCGCAGCTGCTGTCGATTTGCTGGGCCGCCGTGGACATGCAGCGCGTCCGGTCGCGGGGGTGGCTGTTCGCTTCCGATCCCCTGCGACTGTTGGAAGGAATGTCTGCCATGTTCTTCGATGTCGTCGTCGTCGGCGCCGGCCCGGGTGGTCTGGCTTGTGCCCACGAGGTCGTGCGCCAGGCCCAGGACCTACGGGTGCTGCTGTTGGAGGCCGGGCGGGGGATGCGGAATCGGCCGTGCCCGGTCGACCGAGGTCTGCGTTGCACGGGGTGCGCCGGGATCTGCAATGTGATCAGTGGCTTTGGCGGCTGTGTGCACTACGGAGACGGGGTGAAGTTGAGCTTGCTGCCATCCGGCCGCCGCCTGATCGATCACTTCGGTGAGGACCGCGCCGACGAACTGTGCGAGCGCGCTTTCCAGTTCCTGACCGCTCCACTGCCAGAGCCACCCATTCTGAGTGGCACGAGGCTTGGCGCGCCAGTCATCAAGGCGTTTGCCGGGAACGGCCTGGCCATCCGGGAGTACCCGGTCGCGGTCTTGGGGGAGACGCAGGTCCGGGACATGCTCACGGCGCTGCACGGCTTCCGCAACGACGCTCTGGCCGTCTGGGAGAAGTCGGAACTTGTCACCGTCGCCCTGAAGGGGGACCGCCTGACGCTGGCGGTAGCGACCCACGCTGGCCTCGTCACCGTCGAGACGGCACGTCTGGTGCTGGCCACGGGCCGGCACGGGGTGACCAGCACTCACAACCTCCTGACGACGTTCGGGGTGCAGACGATCGCGCCGGACATGTCGCTCGGCGTGCGTCTCGAGACGAGGGCCGAGGTGCTGGCCGCGATCGGCGTTGAGCACCCCGATCTGAAGATCACCCAGTTAGAGCGGGTGGACCGTAAGACGAAGACGTTCTGTTTCTGCGGCGGCCCGAACGGTGGTCGGATCAAGTTCACCAACTACCAGCGCTCCTTCGGGCGGGAGGTGATCACTCTCGACGGGCACGAAACCAGTGAACGCCTTCCCGGGGGGCGTTCACTGGCAGCCAACTTCGGCCTGTTGTGCCAGCTCGCCAGACCCGGCACCAGCACCGAAGTCCGGGCCGAGATCCTGTCCGATTACTGGCGGCTCAGCGGAGGCCGGCCGGTGGCGCAGAGTCTGCGCGCGTTCATTAACAAGACGGCCGAGCCGCGTAGTTGGCCGGAGTTGGCTGCGGCAGTGACGTTCGAGCCGTCCGTCAAGGACTTGACTACCGCCCGGCTTGACAGCTTGTTCACCGGCGCCGAGCACGTCAGCCTTATCGAGAGCCTCCGCCGGGTCATGGGCTCGATTCTGGACCACGCCGACGCCGGCTTGTCCGTGGATGACCTTGTCGACGATGTTCTCGTGATCGGGCCTGAGGTCGAGTTCTTGTGGGACCGGGTCCCGGTCGACGAGGACTGCAAGGTGCGGGGCCTGCCGATCTACGTGGTCGGCGACGCCGCTGGGATCGCCCAGGGCATCGTGCAGGCTGCCATGATGGGCGTTGCTGCCGGCGACGCCATCGCGTCCGGTATGCCGGCATGACCGCCGTCACGACTCGTCGCCCGGTCGCGGACCGGTTCGGGCCGCTCTACCCGGAGTCGGCGATGACGTTGCCGGTCATTCCCAGCCTTCCCATGCCGAGATTCGCCGCGCCGCCACCGGACGTGCGCAACCTCAGCCCGCATTACCGCGACCATTACGGCGCCAACATCCTGCGCGAATATCCCGCCGGACGATCCGGGGACCGGCTCGCGGTCATCGACAAGGCATTCCCGCACAGCGTCTACGACATGATGCTGCTTGCCACAGTCGGCGACGACAGAGTAATCGCGTCGTCGGTCAGCGATGTCCCCGAGGCCATGCTGACGGCGCTGCTCAAGTTCTGTAGGCAGTTCGTCGGCTACGTCGACGCCGCCTCGACTCGGCGCCGGTTCGACCTCGACGGGGCGCAGCTCATGATCGGCACGAACCACGACCCGTACACGGTCGACCGCGACAACGGGCAGTGGTGGGACAAGCGGATGCACTGGCACCTCAACTGCTGGCCCGCCGCCGCCTACCGCGACGCCTCGATCGTGCCGCTGGGCGAGGTAGACGACCTCAACCGACGACGGGCGCTGGTGGACCCCATCGCGCACTTGGCCGCCCAGCTCATGCGTGACGCCCCCCGTATGCAGCCGCTGCCCGCCGGCTGCCATCTGGCGGGTGACGCAGATCTGTCCGCTGCTGGTGGCCCAGTCGGATTCAAGATCGCTCTTCCGGACTGGGACTTCCTCCTCGATACCGCCTGCGCGCGCCTCCTCGTCCAACTTCATCAGGTGGCCGCCGGCGCTTACGCACAGCTACGGGAGTGCTTCACCGGCAGCCCGGCGGCGTTGCCTCCGTGGACTCGGCCGGGACTGCTGCCGCCCGGCCAGGTTGCGGCGAACCTGAACAACCTCACCTGGCTATCCGAACCAGGCCGGCAAGGTCTCCTCAGGCTGAGGGCGTTACTCCGGGACATCACCGCCCACGAGATGGCCCTGTTGCGAACCAAGATGGATCTCGCGAACCGGTGCCTGACCTTGGCAGGCTTGGACTACCACCTCGGATTCTGGTCCCCAGCGCGGCTCGGCAGCTCGGGTGAATGTCCGCCGGTCTACCTCGTGATGCAGTTCAAGCTGCTCAGCGCCATCGGCAGCAGCCCGGCGATCGGCGGCAGCGTCGCCTCGATTCTCGACCGCTTCCGCGGCCCGATCATGTCGGCACAGCAGACCCGCCTGCGTCGACAGTTCCAGGACGGCTTCCTCGCGGACCTGGAGCATGGCGCACCGGAGGCAGCAGCGTGAATCTCCACCCTCCCGACGTGACCGTAGCGCCCAGCATCACTCCGGAGGTCCTCGCCTTCTACGCCCACGGGGCCGAGCAGGGACGCCTCAACGACCCGCGCCGCCACATCGAGTACCTGCGCACCCGCGACATCCTGGCCCGCCACCTTCCCCCAGCCGGAACGGTTGCCGACGTCGGCGGAGGACCCGGCGCGTACGCGTTTCAGCTGGCCGGGGACGGCTACCGCGTCCACCTCGTGGACCCTGTCCCGCTGCACCTGGAGCAAGCCGCCACCACGTCCGCCCGCGCCGAGTCGCCGCTGGCCTCGATCTCGCGCGGGGACGCGCGCCAGGTGCCGCTCGACTCCGCCAGCTGCGACGCCGTTCTTCTGCTCGGCCCGCTGTATCACCTCACCAACGCCGCTGACCGTGGCCGTGCCTGGGGCGAGGCGTACCGCGTACTCGTCCCAGGTGGTGTGGTCGCCGCCGCAGCGACGTCCCGCTACTACACCACCTGGGAGTACCTCGCCAAGAACCTCTACGACGACCCGGCGGTGGAGGCGATCCTGGCTCGGCATCTTCGCGACGGCCAACACCGCAACCCGACCGGTGATCGACGGCTGTTCACCACCGGCTACTTCCACAACCCGAATGACCTCGCGGCAGAAGCCACCACCGCGGGCCTACTCCCACACGCCCTGCTCGCGGTCGAAGGCGCCGCCAAACTGCTGCCCGACCTCGCCGACCGCCTCCGCGACCCACACCGCCGCAACCTCCTCCTGCGGGCGATCCGCCGGGTCGAGGCAGAACCCTCCCTCCTCGGCATGTCCGAACACGTCCTGCTCATCGCCCACAAGCCCACACCCGACAGCACCGCTGCGAAGGAGACGAGATGACCACCACCGTTCGGCTCGCCGGCTGTGACCTCCCCACCGCGTACGGACACTTCCAACTGCATGCCTTCGGCCCCGAGACCGGCCCTGAGGAGGTCCTCGCCGC
This sequence comes from Micromonospora sp. DT4, assembly GCF_049841675.1. Classification (NCBI taxonomy): domain Bacteria; kingdom Bacillati; phylum Actinomycetota; class Actinomycetes; order Micromonosporales; family Micromonosporaceae; genus Micromonospora; species Micromonospora sp. DT4. The sequence goes on along the minus strand of NZ_JBNCKT010000063.1, from coordinate 22,889 downwards.
CGTCCACCGCCCTCAGCCCGCCGCCCAACAGACTCCGCTGGTACGCATTCACAGCGCCTGCGCCACGGGTGACCTGCTCGGATCGCTCAAATGTGACTGCGGCCCCCAACTGGCCACGTCACTGCGCATGATCGGCGCATCCGACTACGGGATCCTGCTCTACATGCTGTGCCACGAAGGCCGCGGCATCGGGCTTGCTACCAAGATCCGCGCTTACACCTTCATGGACCAGGGCTACGACACCGTTGCTGCAAACGCCGCCGTTGGCGCACCCACCGATGCCCGCGACTACCGACCCGCCGCAAGCGCTCTGGCCTGGCTCGGCGTCGCTTCAGCCCGACTCGCCACCAACAATCCTCACAAGATCGACGCCCTCCGTACCGCCGGGATCACCGTTGACCGTGTCCCACTCTCCGGTTTCGTCACCCCCGATAACCGGGACTATCTCGGGCAGAAAGACACCCTGCTCGGACATCTGAACAGCAGCGGAGCCGCCGCTTCTTGACCCGAATGTCCAGTCCGACACGACCCGCGCCCGCCTCCGGTCGGTATCATTCCGGCGGGCAGCAGGCGGGCCACGGCCTTCAGGCCGGCTGTTCACCGCAGCAAAATGGTGGCGCGCCGAAGGCGCTGGTCAGCGGCACTGCTGACGTCTCAATCCGGATCACCACGCGTCGGTATCGTTCATGGCGAGAGGAAACGCTCAATGAAGGTCTGTGTTGTCGGCACCGGATACGTCGGTCTCACCACCAGCGTCAGCCTGGCCTTCCTGGGCCACGACACCACCTGCATCGACCTCGACAAGCAGAAGATCGACACCCTCCGCGGCGGTCACTGCCCGATCTACGAGCCGCATCTGGAAGCGCTTCTCGAGCAGGCCTCTTCCCACCTGACCTTCACCACCGACTACGCCGTCGGCGTACCCGACGCCGACGTCGTGTTCATCGCCGTGCAGACTCCGCAACTCGACAACGGCAACCCCGACCTGCAGTACCTGCGATCCGCCGCCGAGAGCGTCGCCCAGCACCTGCGTGGCGACTTCACCGTCGTGGTGAACAAGAGCACCGTTCCGATCGGCTCCGGCAACTGGGTCGACGCGATCCTGCGCGAGGCCTACGAACGTCACCACGGTCACCGCCCCGACGGTCGATTCGCCGTCGCCTCGAACCCCGAGTTCCTACGCGAGGGCACCGCGCTCGCTGACACCCTCTACCCGGACCGCATCGTCATCGGCTCCGACAACCAGAAGAGCCTGGACGTCCTCAACCAGCTCTACCGACCCATCCTCAACCAGTCCTTCACCCCGCCCACCGTGCTGCCCCGCCCTGCCGGCATGAGCGCCGTGCCGCTGGTCTCCACCGACCTGGCCTCGGCCGAGCTGATCAAGTACGCGGCCAACGCCTTCCTCGCCCTCAAGATCAGCTATATCAACGAGATCGCCGCGATCGCTGGCAAGGTCGGCGCCGACGTCCGCGAAGTCGCCCGCGGCACCGGCCTCGACGCCCGCATCGGCCCCCGCTTCCTGAACCCCGGCATCGGCTGGGGCGGATCCTGCTTCGGCAAAGACACCGCAGCGCTCATCGCCACCGCCAGCGAGTACCACCTCGCCATGCCGATCGTCACCGCCGCCCGCGACGTCAACCACCGTCAGCGCACCAAGGTCGTCGACCGGCTCCTCGACGAACTCCACATCATCAAGGGTCGCAAGATCGGCATTCTCGGCCTCGCGTTCAAGCCGGACACCGACGACCTGCGTGACTCACCCGCCATCGACATCGCGAATCTGCTCCTCGAACGCGGTGCCCGGATCACCCTGCACGACCCCGTCGCCGCCGATCGCTTCCGCCGCGAACAGCCCACCCTGGCCGAGCACCTCGCCGATCGCGTCGAAGACGTGTTCGACGACGCCGACGCCATCGTGGTCGCCACCGAGTGGTCGCACTACCGCGATCTCGACTGGGCCAAGTTCGCCCCCACCATGCGCTCACCGCTCGTCCTCGACGGGCGACACTGCCTCGACGCCGACAGGCTCACCGAAATCGGCTACCGATACCTGACCATGACCGCACCCGCCATCCCCCCGCGCTCCCAGACCTGATTGTCCTGGCCTATTGGCAAAGTTGACGGCGTACGACTCTGCCGGCGGTCTGCCTGTCGCGGTCGGGCAACCGCCGGCCTCAGCATGAGCGGCGATGAATAACGTGACGGCCACTGGGCCGTCATCGCTTCATGTCAATGCGGTCATCGCCCGCGCGATGCGAGGGCCGACAAGCCGCTCAGCCACGGAGAGGGGATACCACGTCGCACCTCCCACCTCCGATTCTTGGATACGCCCCACGTCCGCCTGCGCCGTCAAGAACGAGTAGCCGAAGTCGAGATGGAAGTGTTCCGGCTCGTCCTTCGCCGGCCGCGCCGGAACTCTGCCGTACTCGACGTAGACCGGCATCTGCGATGCTGGGACGAGTTCGCTGGGATCAACACCGGTTTCCTCTACCAGCTCACGCACCGCCGCGCTGATCAACGTGGAGTCGGTCGGCTCCAGGTGTCCTCCCGGCTGGAGGAGGATCCCGTAGGCGAGGTGATCAACAAGCAGCACCTCGGTGCCGCCGCGGACCAGGAGAGCGCCAACCGTCACATGCATCGGGAAGGTTCGGCGCGAGGCGAATCCCTCTCCCTCAGCCAGCAGCTTCACCGGCTCAGACAGCGCCACGGCCTCGTCCGGATAGCACTCAAGGTAGGCCAAGAGAACCCTAGAGATGTCCGAGCTACTGATCGCCACGACCTGCCTCCGCTTCAACGCGTTGAGGGCACTGACCGATCAGGGGCGCGGTTGCCCGGGTCGACCATCGGTAGGTGCGGTGCTCCCGGTGGAGGGCGATCAATGACACCTCGCTGACCGTCGCTGTCACGGCGGGCAGGTCCCGCAACTCGGCCAGCCTGGCGCGGATGGGGGCGGTGGGGGCAGGTGCCCCGCTGTAGGCGATCGTGACGTGGGGCCGGAACCCGTCAGCTGGTTCGGGGACGGTCGGCCACACGGCGGCGATCGCGGCCCGGATCGCGGCGCGAACCCGTTCGACGGAGCTCCAGGGTCGGACGAGCAGACCGATTCCTTCGGCGTCGGGGTCGACTGGGCCGAGGGACAGGTCCAGCGGCGGCAGGCCGGCGCACCGTTGCCGGGCTTCGGTGACGATCGCTTCGATGTCGCCGTCGGGCACCTCGTCGGTGAAGCCGAGGCCCTGCATGGTCAGGTGCAGGCCGTCGATCGGCACCAGGTCCAGTCCGGGGAACTGGAGCTGGTGTTGAAGGTCGGTGACGAGGCGGTGGAGGTCGGGCTGTTCCTGGAAGGTGAGGTGCCAGGTGTAGAAGTCGCGGCCGGCGCGCCAGCCGGGACGCCAGTACCAGTGCTCGGTGAGTGCGGTCAGGTCCCGGTAGGCGGTCCACCGTTGCCGCAGGCTGGCCAGTTCCCGGCTGCTCATGTCGGCGATCGTAGGCCCGGTGGTGGCGGGCTGCCGGGATGCGTCAATTCGGTGAACAGGTCCGCGACGTCCTGTAGTCGCGGGTGACGGCCGAAGGTGTGGGCGGCGGCGAGGAATTGACGAGTGCGTTGGTAGACCGATTCGAAGCGGTGCTCGGCGGTGAGGCTGAGCGCTTCCAGCGCCAGCCCGGCGGCGTGGTCGAGGTCGCCCGCCCGCGCGTGGGCCGTGGCCAGATCAAGGCGGCTGAGCGCCTGCGGACCGCGCAGCTGCGCCGCGTCGAACGCCGCGACGGCGGCGGTGAGGTGGTCGATGACGCCGGTGGCGTCGCCGAGGACCAGGTGGGCCGTCGCCGCGTTGGCGGCGGCCCGGGTCGGGCAGTACGGGCCGAGGGTGAGGCTGGTGCTGACCTGCCCGTCCGCCGGGTGTTCGAGCAGCAGGGCGAACGCACGGTCCACGGCCTGGTGGACACCCCGGCGGTCGCCGAGGTGGGCGAGCGCCCGGGCCTGCCCGTTGATCGTGAGGCGAAGGCGATGCGGGCCGGCGCCAGCGTGGCGTAGACCGTCTTCGGCGAATGCGAGCGCGTCGCGGTGCATGCCGGTGTAGTAGGCGACCAAGCTTTGGGTGGCGCGGGCCCAGGCCTGCGTGTCGGGTTGCCCAGCGGCGTGGGCAAGGTCGAAAGCTTCGGCGGCGTAGGCGCGCGCGACCGGGAAGGCGCGCAGGTCCAGGGCGAGGGTGGCGAGGAGCCCGGACAGGTGGGCGGCGGCGGTGTACAGCCGGGCGCGTTGCGGTGGGTGCTGCCGGGCCGCCATCAGCTGGTCGACGCTGACCCGCAGCGGACGCAGCCGGGACACGAGCGTGGCCGGCGGGAGTCGTTCGTTGTCGCTGATCGCCTGCCGCACCTCGTGCTCCAGGTGCGCCAGCCGCGCGTCGTTATCGGCCGGCACGGTCAGCGCGGATCGGCGGGCGGTGATGCGCTCCTCGTGCTCCCACCACAAGGCTCCCGCGTCGGTAGCAGTGCCGGGGCCAGCGGGTGGGGGCGCCGGGCGGTGGCGGTGTTGATGGTCCAGGTCGGCGATGCGGTCGTACTCGGCGGTCAGCACGCCACCGGTGCGCAACACCGCGTCGCAGCGAGACCAGAAGGACCGCTCGGGATGTTGGCGGCCGGTCTCGGTGTTCGCCACCGAACTGCGCCCGTACTGCACGAGCCGGGCCAACCCGTGCTGGGTGTGGCCGGCGTCCTTACGCAGGTGGGCGAGGTGGCGACCGAGCGCGCGGCGAGCGGCGGCGATCTCGTCATGGTCGACCATCGCTGCCACCCCCGGTGCCGCAGTCACGATGAGCCGACACCGTAGCTGCTCCCGGTGACACTTTTCTGGACCCGGCGGACTCCCCGCGCGACTGCCCCCCGATGGGTGAATAGCCAGTTCACAGTGCCGGCATCATCGGGGCGGGGCCGTGACGCGGACGTGGTCCGGGTGGTGTCGGAGTTGTGTCGGCATCTGCCGACAATGTCGGCGTACGGCGCTGCGGGCGTGTCGACCGGCCGGCGTCCTACGGTCCCTTCATGCCCTCCGAACGCCGCGACGTCACCGCTGGCTTGCCCCGTAAGCGGATGGCCGCCGGGCTGTTGATCACGGACGCGGACGATCGGGTTCTGCTGGTCGAGCCGGTCTACAAGGCGGGCTGGGAAGTTCCCGGCGGGTGCGTCGAGGCGGACGAGTCGCCATACCAAGCCGCGATCCGGGAGTGCCGGGAGGAACTCGGCCTGGACCTGGCACCGGGTCGGTTGCTCGTTGTGGACTGGGTGCCGGCCCGCACCGAGCGCACCGAGGGCCTCATGGTCATCTACGACGGCGGCACCCTCGACCCCCGCGTGCACGAACGGATCGTGGTGCCGCCCGGCGAGTTGAAGGGCTGGGCCTTCTCCGACCCGCCAGAGGCCGCCCAGCGGCTACCGCCGTTGCTGACCCGCCGGATCACCGAGGCGCTGAACGCCCGTGCGGACGGGTGCAGCTACTACCTCGAAGACGGCGTCCGAGCCACCTGACCGGAGACCCACCGCCCGGAAGGGCGAAGTGTCGGCTGCTCCAGCCGGGACGCCAACGGGACACCTCCGCTCCCGCCGTTCGCATCGAGACACCACCACCGCCCACCGTGCTCACCTTCGGGAGGTACCGCCATGCCGAAAACCGACCACCCCGACCGCACGCCCGCCCGTCCCGCACCACTGCAGCGGGATTCGGTGCTGCCGGAGCTGCGGGAGGTGTGGTGGGAGACCGGCGTGCGGGCGCGAGCGCAAGCCGGCCTGTTCGCCGTCTTCTCCGAACTACCCCGCCTGGTCTGGGCCGCGCTCACGGTGAGTTGGCGCGCCGACCGGGCGCGCACGTCAGTGGTGGCGGCGACCACGGTGGTCGCCGGGGTGATGTCAGCGTTCGGGCTCCTCGCGGCGCAGCGGGTGCTGGTGGAACTCTTCGCCGGCGGCCCGACCGCCGACAAAGTGACCGCCGCGCTACCCGCCCTGGCCGCGCTCGCGGCGGCCACCGCGCTGCGCGCCGGCATGGCCACCGCCATGGGATACGCCCAGAACGGCCTCACCCCGAAGGTCGACCGGGAGGTCGAACGCGGGCTGTTCGAGGTGACCACCGCCGTACGCCTGGAGGCCTTCGACGCCGACGCGTTCGCCGACGACATGGAACGCGCCTCCCGCGGCGCGAACTCCACCACCGCCCTGGTCCAGGCGTCGATGAACCTCCTCGCCGGCCTCGCCGGCGTCATCGCCGTCGCGGTCGCCGTGGTGGTGGTCCACCCGCTGCTGCTGCTCGCCCTGCTGGTGGCGACCGTGCCGAACGGCTGGGCGGCGCTGCGGGCCGGGCACCTGCGCTACCAGACCTACGCCGCCGGATCGGTACGCCGCCGCCGGTTGTGGCTGCTGCACCGGTTGATGGCCGAACGCGACTCCGCCCCCGAACTGCGCTCCTACGGGCTGCGCGAGTTCCTGCTCGACCAGTACGACCGGGTCATGAACGTCGAGACACGGATCCAACTCGCCCTGGCCCGCCGGGTCACCACGACCACCACCGTCGGCGCGATGATCGGCGGGATCGCCACCGCCGTGGTCTACGTCCTGCTCGGCCTACTGCTCATCGACGGTCAGATCCCCCTCGCCGCCGCCGCGACCTGCGTGATCGCCGTGCAGTCCGCCCAACGCTCGCTGGCCGTGGTGACGTTCCAGATCGACCGCGTCTACACCGAAGGGCAGCACTTCCGCGACTACACCGGCTTCATGACCCGCGCCGCCGACTACCTGCCACCGCCCACCGACCGGACCGCCGGTGCGCCGGTCGCGGAGCGGCTGCGGGAGATCGCCGTCGACGCGGTGAGCCTGTGCTACCCCGACCGCGACACCCCCGCCGTCGACCGGGTCACCCTGACCATCTCCGCCGGGCAGACCGTGGCGTTCGTCGGGGAGAACGGCTCCGGCAAGTCCACCCTCGCCACCATGATCGCCACCCTCCGCACCCCCACCAGCGGCACCATCCGCTACAACGGACGGCCCGGCGACGACTGGGGCACCGACGCGCTGCGGGCCCGGATCGGCGTCGTCACGCAGGAGTACCACAAGTGGCCCTTCACCGCTGCCACCAACATCGCCATCGGCGACATCGCCACCACGACGGAGCAGGACCGGATCGAGGCCGCCGCCGCCCGCGCAGTCGCCCACGACATGATCACCGACCTGCCCCACGGCTACGAGACCCTGCTGGACCGCACCTTCGCCGGCGGCCAGGACCTCTCCGGCGGCCAGTGGCAACGCATCACCGCCGCCCGCGGGTTCCTGCGCGACGCCGACGTGCTCATCATGGACGAGCCCTCCTCCGCCCTCGATCCCCGCGCCGAGGACGCCCTGTTCCAGGCCATCCGCGACCGGCAGAGACGCGGCATCACCATCTTGATCACCCACCGGCTCGCCAATGTCCGCCACGCCGACCGCATCTACGTCCTGCACCACGGCCGTCTCGTCGAGGCCGGCACCCACGACCAGCTCATAACCGCCGACGGGCGGTACGCCGAACTGTTCAACCTCCAAGCGGCCGGCTATGGAAGCGGGGTCGACTGCCTGGACGAGGTCGCCGATGCCCGCGCGGAGGGTCGGCTTCCGCACCAGCACCAGCCTGTCTCGCGATGAGGAGCGTCGCGATGGACGACCTGACTCACACCGGCAGCCCCGAGACGATCATCGTCTGCATCCGCGGCAACTCCGGATCCGGGAAGAGCACCATCGCCCGCGCGTTGCGGCGCCGACACGGCCGCGGCTGCGCCCTCGTCGAGCAAGACCATCTCCGCCGGATCCTGCTCAGAGAACGCGACAAACCAGGCGGCCTGGCACCCGCGCTCATCGCGCAGAACGTCCGTTTCTGCCTCGACCACGGCTACCACGTGATCCTGGAAGGGATCATGCACACCGCCCGATACCGCACCATGCTCACGGAACTGTGCGAAGCCCATCGCGGGCGGACATTGTTCGTCTATCTCGACGTGTCGCTACCCGAGACACTGCGGCGACACGAAACGCGCCCGCAGGCGACGGAGTTCACCCCCGACAACATGCGCAGCTGGTACGCCCCGCGCGACCTTCTCGGCTGGCCGGGCGAACTCGTCCTGCCCGAGAGCACCTCGATGGAAGAAGCGATCGACCTCATCGCCACTGCGGCCGGCCTACCGTTGACCGGTCGCGACAACGACCTACTACCAGCCGTCCCGTGACCACGCCTCACATCGCAACCCCGGACCGGGCGGGCGTCCCGATGGGCGCGGCGGGCATCGTGCGCGCGGCGCTCGTCGCCGGTGCCGCGCCCGCCGGGGTGGGCAACGAGCGGGTCGTACACCGCTCGGACAGGGCCGTCGTCCCCATCGGACGCCAGGACGGCCAGCCAGTGGTAGCAAAACGTCCCATGGATGATCCTTTCTGGGTGGGCCGGCGCCAGCTCCGCATCCACACCCGCCTACCGGTCGCCGGCCTGCCCAGGTCCCGACTCGCGCAGTTGCGCCAGACACTGCGGCAGGCACGTCGTGACCCTCGGGCACTGACGCGGTGACCAGAATCCGGACGACCGCCAGCGTGCCCGCCCACCATCGGCCACCGGCCGCTGGCGGGGCATCGTCGCCTCTGAGCCGGGACTTCTACCGCTTGTGGGGCGCCTACTCGGTCAGCGAACTGGGATCGGCCGTCGGGGCAGGCGCGCTGCCACTGGTCGCGATCCTGGTGCTGGACTCATCGAGTTTGCAGGTCTCCCTGCTCGCGGTGATCTCCGGCATCGCCTCAGCGGTCATCGTCCTGCCCCTGGGACCCTGGATCGAGTTCCGCCGTAAGCGACCCGTCATGTGCGGCACCGACCTGCTGCGCTGTGCGGCCCTCGCCAGCGTCCCCGCCGCCGCCGCGCTGCACGAGCTGACATATGGGCAGCTGTGCATCGTGGCAATCGTCCAGACCGCCGGCGGTGTCGCGTTCGGCGCTGCCAGCGGCGCCCACCTGAAGAACCTGGTCACCACGGAGCAACGCGTCACCGCCATCAGCCGGCTCGACACCTCCCAGTGGACGGCGAACAGCATCGGGTCACCCATCGGCGGGATCCTCGTCTCCTGGCTCGGCACCACCGCGTCCGTCACCGTCGACGCCGTCAGCTTCCTGCTGTCCGCACTCGGAATCCGCCGCCTACGCAGCCCCGAGCCACCACCGCCCCCACGCCACCCCGCGCCCCGCCGAGGCAGGGAATCGTCGAGGGCTGGCGGTACATCCTCCACCACGCCAGCCTGCGGGCGTTGCTGATCAACGCGGTCATCTTCGGCGGCGCCATCATGGCCGCCATGCCCGTCGTCACGGTGCTCATGCTCCGCGACCTACACCTCGCGCCGTGGCAGTACGGCCTAGCCCTCGGGCTGCCCTGCGTCGGCGGAATCCTCGGGTGCCTGGCCGCCGGACACCTCACCAACCGCTACGGCCTCCACGCGGTACTGCTCACCACCGGGGTGGGCCGCACCCTCTGGATGGGTCTCATCCCGCTCGCACAACCCGGCACACCCGGCTTGATCGTCATCGTGATCGCGGAGACGCTCCTGCTCTTCTTCGCCGGCGCGTTCAACCCCGCCTTCGCCACCTACCGCATGACCCACACCAGCGAACACTGCCTGTCCCGCGTCCTGACCGCCTGGTCCATCAGCAGCAAACTGACCCAGCCGATCTTCATCGCCGCGGCTGGCATCCTCGCAGCCGCCACCGACCCCCGCACCGCCATCACCGCCACGGCTGCCCTCACCGCCGCCAGCGCCGGATTCCTGCCCTGGAAAAGCAACCTTGCGCAACCTGCCGGTGCAGCGCGGGTGCTAGCTCGGCAGCCTCAAGCACCATGATCGACGGCAGCACCGTTATGGCAGAAGGTACGGACGGGTATTGCACTTCTCTGCTCTTGCCGGTCCGGTTAGTCGTGGGCAGGTGCCGTCGGGGCGGCGTAACCGAGCAGGTGCATGGCGGCGCGGTTGTCGGCGCGGGACCAGAACAGCTCGTGGAGGTCCTCAGGCAGTTCGTCGCGGTGGCTGCCGGTACGGCCGCGGCGAAAGAATTGGTCGTCGGCTTGGCGGAGTTCGGCGAGGGACGGGATCGAAGCGTCCGCGAGCGGTGTGAGTTCGGGGGTCATGGCGGCGATGACGGCTTGCACGGTCGCTGCTGGTGCGCGGGTCAGGTCCTCGTAGCGCAGCACGTATCGGTGCGGGACCGGTGGCTGGAGCCAGCTGAGGACATTGCTGCCCCAGCTGCCGGTACCGGCCACGCTCTGGCGAAGGATCTTTGCGCGGAGTTCAACCTCGTAGCGGCTCGAATCATTTTCACTTTCCTGGCGTGCCCAGGAGACCAGAGCGTCGCGACCGTCACGGATCAGGCAGATGGCGCGGTCATCGTCGTGGACGTCCGCGTCACGCTGCCGGTGGGTCTTGATGAAGTACGCATCGGGCGCCGCCCGCAGCTCGTCGAGTGGTGCAAAGCGCTCGGTGAAGCCGATGAGATCTGGCCCCAGGCGGGCGGCCACGCCATCGACGTCATAGATCGTTGAAGTACGGAGGCCGTACATGCGATGCAGGACGATCCGCAGGAAGGTGTTGCCGGAGCGGGGGAACGACGCGACCCACACGATCATCCACGAACTGTAACGATCTGATGCCCAGGCGTGTAGACGCGAGGGCCTGCCGGGCTGTCACCCATCGACGCCAACGGGGCACCCTTCCTCGATGTCGCACCCGCAGGCGTATCGCCCTGCACGCCGCCCGGCCGTGGCAGGCGACCGCCCGCGACGGAAGCCGCTGCCAGCAACGGCGGGTGAACGGCCTACGCAGGCACGACCGCACGGTAGGGTAACGACTCACATCGAAGACCGCCTCTGGCCGGCACTCAGCCATCTCGCTCAGCCAGCCGAGGTGCGATGGCCCCGGGGAGGCGGCGGTGGCAGATCCGCACGACGTAAGCGAAGCGTGGCGCGCGCTCGGCCAGCAGTTGGCCGCGTACCGCAAGGCGGCTGGCCACACCCAGCACTCACTGGCGCCCAGGATCCTCACCGGCCGCAGCACGATCGCGAATACCGAAGTCGGACGCCAGCACCCGGACCGGGCCTTCTGGAAACGCTGTGACGAGGTCCTCGACACCGACGGCGCCCTCACCGCCGGGTACGACCGGGTCGCGGCCATTGAACAGAAGTACCGCCGGGCCAGGGGAACAGCAGCATTCACCACCGCTCTGACCGCAGCCGGCACCACCCTGGTGACTGGCTCAAGCGGCCAGCCCGCAGGGGAAGCGGATATCGTGATGACTGTGGCAGACGGGCGAGGACGGCACATTCAGGTCAGCCGCCGGTCTCTCCTGCAGGCGGTCCCCGGCAGTGTGGTGGCGTCCCTGTCGAGTGCGGAACCGCTGCCCGCAGCGACACGGGCGGCGCAAGTTGATCCGGCCGTCGTGGAGCACTTTGCGGCACTGCGGTCGGTGCTCGTGGAATCCGACAACCGGGTCGGCGCCGCGGCGATCCTCCCCACGGCCCGACAGCAGCTCGGTCACATCGCCGACTACCGCCGAGCCGCACGAGGCAGCCTGCGCGACGCGCTGTTGAGTACCGAGGCCCGGTGGGCAGAATTCGCCGGCTGGCTCAGCGACGATATGGGCGACCGGGACGCCGGCGAATGGTGGCTCGCCCAAGCGCTGACCATGGCCCACGAGGCCGGCGACATGGAGTTCACCGCCTACGTTTTCGCTCGCATGGCGCAGCGGGCCAGCGACGCCGGAGACCAGGACCGCGTACTCGGGCTCGCCCGTGCCGCCGAGCGCGCTGGCAGCACGCGAGAGCAGGTGCGCGCGTTCGCGGCGGTGCAGCGCGCCCACGGGCACACGGTCGAAGGTGACGCCGGTTCGTTCCGGGCCGCCATCGACGAGGCCCACCACCTCGCTGCGGCCACCGGAACGGACGGCGGTGGGCTCGGTGCGTTCTGCACCACGGCATATATCAGTGCGCAGGAGGGCGAGGGCTGGCTTCGGCTGGGCCGCCCCGGCGCCGCCGTCCGGTGTTTCGGTGAGGCTCTCGACGCGTGGCCGGAAACGTACCGACGGGAACGGGGCCGTTATCTGGCGCGTACCGCCGTCGCCCACGCTGCCGCCGATGAACCCGAGCTAGCCGCTGCCTCTGCCCTCGCCGCGCTCAACCTGGCCAACCTCACCCGATCGGCACGAATCCAACGCGAGGTCGCGATCGCGGGCCGTCAGCTCGCGGTGTTTCCCGCCGAGCCCGCAGTGCAGCAGTTGCATGCCGCCCTGGCCGCTTTCGCGGCGAGCTCGTGACCGACAGCAGCGGGGTCGGAGACAGGGTCGATGCCGCCTTCGTCGGCCGGGCCAACATCGACCTGACCATCCATGTACCCCACCGTGCCCGACCCGGCCGCACCGCCGTCGGCTCGGCTCTACCCGTCAATGCCGGAGGCAAGAGCCTTAACCAGGCCATCGCTGCCGCCAGCCGTGGCGGGCGCGCCGCCCTGATCGCCAACGTCGGCGCGGACACCTGGGGCCACCAGATCACCACAGCACTGACCAACGCAGGCGTCGATACCCGCCACGTCCGGCTCGTCCCCGACGCCACCACCGGAGCGGCCATCATCGAGGTGACCCCAGACGGCGAAAGCTACATCACCCTCGCCCTCTCACCCGCCACTGAACTCACCACCGACGATATCCACCGCGCCACCGCCGGCCTCGCCGCAGAAGCCGTGATCGTGCAGCTCGACCTACCACCCGAACCCGTGACCACACTGCTGAGCCACCGCCGCGCACCGATCGTCGTTGGCAATCTCGTCCCTAACCCCGACCTCGACCCCCGGCTGCTCGCGGAACTCGACGTCCTCGTGGTCAACCAGCACGAAGCCGCCGCGATCCTGCGCACCACCGCTGGCAACCCGCTCGACGCCGCCGCCGCGCTGCAACGCCTCGGCCCCCGTACCGTCGTCGTCACCGCAGGCCCCAACGGCGCAGCCTTCACCGATCCCCACGGATCCGGCACCGTGCCGGCACCTGCCGTCCCGGTCGTCGACACCACCGGAGCTGGCGACGCCTTCCTCGGCTCTCTTGCCTTGGATCTCGCCCGCCACGCCCCGCTACCCGACGCCATCACCACCGCTGTGCACGCCGGCTCCCACACCGTCGGGCACAGCGGCGCTCACATCCGACACACCAACTCGCCTCGCGGAGACCCTCGATAAAGTGCGGCTGCTCAGCCGCTGCCATTCACCTTCAATCGAGCGTCGAGACAAGGTCTACCTGTGGGCGTTACGTTGTAGGGCAGCCGCGTCATCCACCCTCGCCGGCGGTTTCGGTGACACCGCGCACCCACTGAAGGTACGGCCGTGAGCCAGCGACCACTGGCAGCGCGACGATCTCCGGGTTGGACCACTCGTGATGCTTCCTCAGGTAGCTCTCCAACTCGGGATACGCTCCGGCACTGGATCTGAGCATCACCTGCCACTCCTGGCCGGTGCCGAAGAACCCCTCATGCCAGAAGGCTGACTCGGCCGGCCCCACGACCTGGCCACCAGCCGCCAACCGCTCCTGCACTGCGCCCTGCACCAACCGCCGCGCGACCTCCAGACTGCCCGCAGCGGTGTAGACATACAGGACCTCATTCATGAAGCTGACACTACTCAGGAGGCAGCTGAGCTGGGCGGAGCTCACTGCGATATCGATGCGCTGGTAGCTGCATTCGACGGGAGATGACGGATGGCGCGCCGTGACTACTTCAACGACCCCAACGCGCCAGCTGCCAACAGTGTGGTGCCGTCGGTTGTGGCGGCAGTGCGCAACCAGCGCGGTGAGCTGTTGATGATCCACCGCACTGACAACAACCTGTGGGCACTACCCGGCGGTGGTCACGACATCGGCGAGTCGGTCTCCGACACGGTGGTGCGGGAGGTACGCGAGGAGACCGGCATCGAGGTGGAGGTCACCGGCCTGGTCGGGATCTACACCCGCCCCCACCACGTGATGGCCTACGACGACGGTGAAGTACGCCAGCAGTTCTCGATCTGCTTCACAGCCCGACCCGTCGGCGGGAAACCGACGACCTCCAGCGAGTCGCGTCAGGTCCGCTGGGTGAACCCCGCCCAGCTCAACCACTTGGACATCCACCCCTCGATGCGGCTGCGTATCGACCACGCCCTCAACGAGCGGGCGACGCCGTACATCGGTTGAGCAACGAGGGGCGTGTCACCTTGATGACGCAGAAAATCCCGTGTCTATGGGCCCGTGGCGATGGTTAGGTTGCGCAGATGAGCGCAACCTCGGTAGCCGCGCCGCGCCTGCAGTTCTGCAAGACTCCGGGCGAGTTCCTCGCGGTAGCTGGCGATCATCTGGCCGCCGACCCGGTAGTCAGCACGGTCGTCACCACCGTCGCGCACCGGCTGCTGGCGCTGCAAACCGATGGGATCGCGCAGCCCGACCGCAATTGGTGGTTGGTGGTTAGGGGTGCATCCGGCACGGTCGTCGGCGCCGGTATGCGAGCGGCGCCGTTCGCACCCTATCCGCCGTTTCTGCTGCCGATGCCCGACGAGGCGGCCGTGGCCCTGGCCTACGCTCTGCACGAGCGCGGGGAGGAGGTCCTTGCGGTCAACGGGGCCGTTCCTGCCGTTGCGCTGTGCGCCACCGAGTTGACCCGGCTCGGCGGGGGCAGGGTCCAGGTCAACCAGCACACGCGGCTGCACGAGCTCGGCGAGGTGGCTCGTCCGGCGGCAGTGCCTGGCTGCCTGGAGCTAGCGGTCGAGAAGGACGTCGAGCTGGTCATGAAGTGGTTCGGCGAGTTCGTGGGCGACGCTGACGAACAGGCGGGCCGCCGACGGGGTACCAGCGCACATGAGGTGCCCGACCGTGCGGAAGTGCTGCGCCGACTGCTGGCCGGGCATTTGTGGTTCTGGGTCGACGGGACTGGAGAGCGGGTGCACCTCACTGGTGCCAGCCCCCCATCGTTCGGAGTCGCGCGCATCGGTCCGGTGTACACGCCACCAGCCCAGCGCGGGCGTGGATGGGCCAGCAACGCGGTTGCCGAGGTTTCCCGGCGGATCCAGGCCGACGGTGCGCGGGTGTGCCTGTACACCGATCAAGCAAACCCAACCTCGAACAAAATCTACGCCGCGCTTGGCTACCGGCCGGTGGTAGACATGGCCAACCTCGTCATCGTCCGCTGACGGGAATGGCGCCCACGGTGATGTCATGGTCGACCAATGCCCGCCCCGCACCGTTGGCGAGATAGGCAATATTCATCGCCGATGGACTCGTGGCCTGCGCGCCTGGTGTATCCATAGGAGTCCAGTAGCCTGTCCATGAGTTACACCCTGTTACCGATTGTCGGGAGCCGTGCGGCTAGGGCGCAGTTTTCGCGGGCTGCCCTTGTTTTGCTAATGCCAATACGGGAGATCATATGGTGGCGAAGGTCGTGGTGGATAAGGTTCTCTGCTACGTGGTGCGAGAGGGGCGGTTGCTCGTCTTCCGTCACACCGACTACAGCTATGAGCAGGTGGGCGTCGAGGTGCCGGGAGGCACCGTTCGTGTAGGTGAGGCGCCGGAGGACGCCGCGCTGCGCGAGGCCCGCGAGGAGACCGGGCTGACGGGCTTTCGCGTTGTCCGCAAGCTGGGGGAGGTTGAGTACGACATCACACCGCTCCGGTTCGAGATTCAGTACCGTCACGTCTTTCAGTTGGAACTCGTAGGGCCGGCGCCCGAGCGGTGGGCTAGTCAGGAAGACCACGACGGTACTCAGGAACCCACCCACTTCGAGTGTTTCTGGATACCGTTGAAGGCTGCGCATATCCTGCAGGCTGGCCAGGGTGCTCTCGTGGCCAAACTTTGTTCGTGATCGGGTGTACATCGCGAGGTTGGCAATGCGCGGCTATGGGACCGAAGTGCGCCAGCGGCATTGCCTGATCATTGGCAATGCCGTCATACCAATATCCCGCCATGCGTTGTGAGGCGACCGCGAGACCCGGGTGCGGAGGCAGGCCGGTCGGAACGTTCTACACCCCTGAAGCAAGATGCGGCGGTGGCTCGACTGGCAACTCCGGTAGCTGGTGTTCACCTCGGAGCAGCGCCCCGAGCCGCGGGCACTGGACCAGCATCGCGCTCAGATCCCGCTCCTCCGCGACGGCCGCGATGAGGCGGAGCGCGTCGGTGGCCAGACCGAGTGCGCCGAGTTCCACGACCGTGCTGGCCTCCCCCGCCAGAACCGGGTCCATCAGCCGGGTCCACTCCGGCAGCAGGACCCAGGACGCGTACAGGTGATCGTCGAGCCAGGCGACGGGCTGAGCCGCGATGAACTTGCTCCGGTCGGTGGGAACCTGGACGAACACTGGCGTCGAGTAGACCGGATCAGCCTGGGCGGCGGCCAGCAGAAGCGGGTGTTGCACCAGGGTGGCGTCCACGAGCTGCGCGAACGACGGCGTCCACACGACCATGTGGCCATTGGTGGTGCCATCGGGGTGGACGACCGGCGGTTGTTTCCACACGCCGACCTCGGACACCTCGGTGAACGTGTCGGTCACCCGGTGCAGCGTGGCGCACGCGGCGACCGCCTCGGCCTCGAAGCCAAGGTGCCGCAGCGCCCCACTGACCTGATGACTCGTCGGGACACAGGTGCCCACCGGCATGCCGCTCTGCGCTTGGTGTAGAACGGCTAGGACGGCGAGCAGCGGCACCATCTCCACCGGCGCGTCGACGAGCCGTCCGAACATCGGGCTGTACTCAAATTTCGGCATCAGCGCCGTCTCGTCCGGGCGGTGAGGGCGCCGGCTGCCGGGCACGCGGGTGGGCGGGATCATCCGGCGGATCGGCTCCCGCCGCTGCCGACGGCCGCTGCGCTTGCGATTACCCACCGAGCCTCCCGACGCGAACACCCGCACCGCCGTCCCGTCGATGCTGACACGTCGACAGCCGGACACGACAGCCACAGACCCCACCCCACGAGCTGGAATCTGGACCGGAAGCCGCTCGTGCGACTACTCGCATCGCGGCGGCTGTCTGCGGTGCCGACCGCCTCGCCGTGTCTGGTGGCCTCACAAGGAGCCCGGTAGGTTCAGCTGTCCAGCACTTTCGCTCTCATCGATTGGGGTGCCGGCCACGTGTCGCAGATCGAGACGATCACCGGTGAGTTCCGCGCGTTGATGACCGGGGTCGAACGCGCGCAGGGGTTGGCAGCCGCCGCTGACAGTCAGGCGCAGGAGGTGGCGTTGCGGGCCGCGGGCGCGGGCTTCGTCGCCGTGGCGGCGGGTGTGGCGCGGGTCCGTAACGCGATCACAGGCATCCAGGGCGGCCTGGGAAGTCTCGCCGGTTCGATCGGTGAAGCGACGAAGGCCACCGCGGCGGTGCCGAACGAGGCCACCCCGCAGGAGACGATCGCCGGGCTGGCGCCCGTGCTGAGCGCCGTGGACGCCGCTCGTGACGCGGCGACCGGGGTCATCACCGGAGTCGGTGAGGCGCAGCAACTCGTCGCCGTGGTCCTGCAGGGTGGGCAGCCTGGGCCGCTGTTGCAGGCGTTGGAGGCCATCAAGCAGGTCCTGGTGCTGGTCGTGCAGCGCACCGGCGGGGCCCGGCAGGCCGTTGAGGCGGCGATCGCGCAGGCCCGGCAGTTGGGGTCGTCGGGAAACTGACAGGGGCTGGCGGTCATCCACCGGCCAGCCCCGCCCCTGCTACCACCGGCAGCCCATCCCCGACGACCCCCACCCTGGGCGGCACCGTCTCCACGGACATTGACGCAGCAACCCCGTGGACCAGGCGTCCCACCGGCGTCGCCGGCGGGTCACCTACCGGACGTCGAACCCGGATCTCCACGAACGAGAAGCCACGGGAGCGGCGTGCCCTGGAGTTGGAGAACGAGTGTGCCGACAGGGTCGCCGGCAAGGGGTACCGGGTTCACCAGAACCCCACGAGGCAGGAGGTCGCGGACGCGCGGCTCGAAACTGGGGATTCTGGGAGGCCGGAGAAGGCACCCGACTTCCTCATCGAGGGGCATGTCTTCGACTGCTACGCGCCCACTGCTCCTGTGCCGGCCCGCGCCGTCTGGAGCGCGGTGTCCAGGAAGGTCGACGCGGAGCAGACCCAACGCGTGATGTTGAACCTCCACGACTGGCGAGGAGACCTCGCCGCGCTGCACAAGCAGTTCCACGACTGGCCCGTAGCAGGGCTGAAGGAACTGGCGGCGGTAACGCGCGACGGTGCGATCATTCAGATCATCCGGAGAGACTGATGAAGGGGTGCAGATGGGTGTCGAGTACCGGTTGACGCTGGCGGGCGACATTCCACTGGAGCAGGTGGCGGAACTGGCTGCTCCCGCAGCGGTCGAGACGTCCACGGCGTCCGGCGGCAGGATGCTCAGCGCCGACCTGAACGACGAGCACGGGTACGTCGTGGACATCACCGGCGGCCGGCACGGCTACTACAGTGCCGAGGACGACGGTGGCGCTCTGTGGGAATGGGAGCCGGAGACCTACGTCGACGTCAGCTTCTACATGCGCAAGGACACCCTGGTCGACAAGGGCAAGCCCCACATGCTGGCAACCGTGGCCAGGATCCTCACCGGCAGGGCCGAGGACGCCGCCCTGACCCTCAACGGCGACGTACTGATGCTGACGCGCATCGCGGGGACCATCCAGAAGCACAACACCGACGGCTGGTACGACGAAGACTACGACAGGATTCTTCACCTCTGACGGGCGTACGTCCTCGGCTGGACCCACCACAGCCACTTCCCCCGACCAGCCCAACCGGAAGTGCCTCAGTATGCGCAGCCATGACCTCACGCCCGGACGGATGATCGGCGTCACCTTCGATCATGGCGAGGACTTCTTCACCGCCCTCGCTGACGCCTACCGCGCCAACGGCATCCGGCACGGCTACATCCCCGTCTTCATCGCCGGGTTCAGCACGGTCGAGATCGTCGGCACCTGCCAGCGTCTGGACGACCCCCAGGCCCCGGTCTGTTAGGGGTGCTGCGTTCGCAGGCACGGGATGCCACGTACGGTCGTTCCCGGCGGGGCTTATCGCTCGCGAGTCTGGCACCTCCGACCTATTACCTCGTCTCGTCGGTGCGCCGGATGACAGCCTTGGCCACGGGCTTGAGTGGACGCCAGTCCACGCCGCTACCTCGCCAGTAGCGGTCGCAATCGGCTTCGATCTCGGACTTGAGTTCGTCAAGATGGGCATAGAACGCTTGCTCAGCCTGGCTGAGGCCTTTGCCCTTCATCTGCTCCCTCAAGTCATCGAGCCTCTTCTGGATTTGCCGCAGCGCGATGCCGGCGGCCGCACTGAACCCGCGCTCGAAATGTGCGTCACCGTGGTCGTTCATCGTGTCTTGAACTGAGTCGCGGACGGCGTCCATGATGAATCGGCCTGCTTTCGGGATCCGCCCTGCGCGCGCCTCCGTACACACGAACCCGATCCGGGTCAGTACGCGTTGCGCCTCCATGGTTGTGAACGTTGTGCGGTCCCATCCAGTCACGTGCCCGAGGACCTGCTTGGGCGGGAACATCTGCCCGTTGACCTCGACCATGTGCTTCTGGATCAGTTCAGGATCCTCACCCATCATGCGGGCCTCCACCTCCTGCTTCGTGAGGTCGAAGTCCCGGCCACCTACCTTCATCTACACTCCTTCATTTACTTACAGTAACTTACTGTAAGTAAATAGTAAGTGCTACCCTTCACTTGGTCAAGCAGGAGCGTCGGATCGGCTTCTGGTGGCCGCCCATCGTCCGCGTGAGGCAGTCGTGAAGCAGCGGGGGCCAAGCCCGCATAACTCGGCCGTGGGCGGACACCTGGTGGGGCCGTCGCCGTAGGCATCAGGGTGGGGCATCGTCTTCACAGGTCGGACGCCAGCAAGCCCATGAACCAAGCGTCCGCCGACGTGCTCGGCGGGCCTCGCCGTCGGCGTGGGTGAGGTCGAGGGCTGACAGCGCGTCGGTCACCGCCGTCCGGTGCCCGGTGTACGGGCCAGCGGGTCTTGGGCCCGGGGAAGCCCATCATGACCTTCGATGATGTGCGCGGTGTGTGCTCTCCAGCGGATGCCAACCCGGGCGAACCGGTGTCAACGCGGGTCACCCCGGCCGACCGCCGGTCGCAAACCAGGGTTCGTGTGCTCGGCGTGTGCTCCTGGGCTGCGACAACGGCGGTCCGGGGAACGTGGGTGAACGTGGGCTGAACCGCCCCGGGTTAGATGGAGACATCGAAACCTGGAGGAACACCGGCGATGCCTGCACCGAAGAAGTACCCCGACGAGCTGCGTGAGCGTGCGACCCGGTTGGTCCTTGAGGCCCGTCGGGATCCGGCCGGTGCGGTCGGCGTGATCCGGCGGATCGCCGACCAGCTCGGAGTCCACCCAGAGGCGTTGCGGACGTGGGTGAAGAGGGCCGAGGTCGACGCCGGTGAGCGGCCGGGCACGACCAGCGGCGATGCCGAACGCATCGCGGCCCTTGAGCGGGAGAATCGTGAGCTGCGGCGGGCGAACCAGATCCTGAAGTCCGCGGCGTCTTTCTTCGCGGCCGAGCTGGACCGGCCGTCGCGATGAGGGTCGACTTCGTCGACTCGCAGAAGGAACAGCACGGTGTCCAGTCGGTCTTGCGGGCGTTGGAAGACACGCCGGCGCAGATCGCACCGTCGACCTACTACGCCACCAAGACCCGCCCGGTCAGCGCCCGTTGCCGGCGCGACGAGGAACTGACCGCGGTGATCAAGCGGATCCACGCCGAGAACTACGGCGTCTACGGCGCACGCAAGATCTGGCGCGAGCTGCACCGCCAGGGCGTCGAGGTGGCCCGGTGCACGGTCGAGCGGCTGATGCGCGCCGCCGGGCTGCGCGGGCTGCTGCGTGACAAGTCGCCGCGCACGACCCGGCCCGCGGCCGAGACCGACCGGCCTCGTGACCTGGTCAAACGGGACTTCACCGCAGAACATCCGAACCAGCTGTGGGTCGCGGACCTGACCTACGTGCGCACCGCCGTGGGCTGGGCGTACGCCGCGTTCGTCCTCGACGTGCACTCCCGCATGATCGTCGGCTGGCAGGTATCCACGTCGCTCTACACCGACCTCGCGTTGGACGCGTTGAAGATGGCGATCTGGCGGCGCGAGCATCAGGGTGCTGACCTGGGCGGACTCGTGCATCACTCGGACCGAGGAGTCCAGTATCGAGCGATTCGCTACAGCCAGCGCCTCGCCGAGGCCGGCGCCGTCGCCTCCGTCGGCTCCAAGGGCGACTCGTACGACAACGCGATGGCCGAGGCGTTCAACTCCCTCTACAAGGCCGAACTCGTCCGCAACCGAGGTCCATGGCGTGGACTCGACGACCTGGAGATGGCCACCGTCGAGTACATCGACTGGTACAACAACCGCCGCCTCCACGGCGAACTCGGACACATCCCACCCGCCGAACACGAAGCACTACACGCGATGACCCACCCGGTCACCGCACCCCTGAAAACCAGCTAACCAACTCTCCATCAAACCCGGGGCTTGACAGGCCGCTCCCTGCCGCCCCAGGTGAACCCCCAGGTCGCTAAACTAGGCGCTCGCGCCCTCGTAGCTCA
The DNA here is from genome assembly GCF_049841675.1 of Micromonospora sp. DT4. Lineage (NCBI taxonomy): Bacteria > Bacillati > Actinomycetota > Actinomycetes > Micromonosporales > Micromonosporaceae > Micromonospora > Micromonospora sp. DT4. The sequence goes on along the minus strand of NZ_JBNCKT010000063.1, from coordinate 1,281 downwards.
GGGGATAGAGCATCGGTTTCCTAAACCGTGTGTCGCAGGTTCGAATCCTGCCGGGGGCACCAAGTAAGAGCCATGATCACCGATCATTTCTCGTCTGTGCTGGGCTTCCGTGCCCGTTGTGTGCCCAATCGTGCCCGGCCGACCTTGTCCAGGTGAGCGGCCACCTCGGCATCGCGGGAGTCGATCGCGCGGGCGTAGTGGCGGGTAGTGACGCTCGCGTTGGCATGCCCGAGGCGGCGGGCGGCGACAGCACGCCGTGAGAGTCCGCGACCCAGCTCGCGTGGGTAGCGCGCGGGTCGTGCGGAGTCACGTCGTCGAGCCCGGCGGCAGCTACAGCCTGGACGAAGCGGCGCCGGAACCCGTGGTAACTCTGCTGTCGATGGGAGGTGTGCTTCTGTCGACCCGAGAAGGCGAAGGCGTCGGGGTCATCGGGCAAGGTTGCAAGGTGTTCCCCGACCAGGTTGGCGACGAACGCGGGCACCAGCAGTTCCCGACGTTGGTGATTCTTATCGGTGGCCCGCTGGCCGAGGCGCTGGACGACCGCAGCATCCGCTCAGCCAGGTTTGGTGATGAGGCGTCGCCGACGGCACGATGGTGTGCGTGTCTGCGGCCGTGTCGTCTCGTCCGTCTCCGCATGTTCTTGAGGCGGTGTTGGAACGGCTGACCTACGTCAACGAGGAGACCGGGTACACCATCGCCCGGGTCGCGACCGGGCGTGGTTCGGATCTGCTGACCGTGGTCGGTGCCTTGCTGGGGGCACAGCCGGGGGAGAGCCTCCGGTTGCGGGGTTGGTGGTCGTCGCATCCGCAGTACGGCCGGCAATTCGAGGTGATCTCCTACACCACGGTGCTGCCGGCGACGATCCAGGGGATCCGCCGTTACCTGGGCTCGGGGTTGATCAAGGGCATCGGGCCGGTGTTCGCCGAGCGGATCGTGGAGCATTTCGGCTTGGACACGTTGCAGATCATCGAGGAGGAGCCAGGCCGGTTGGTGGAGGTGCCGGGGCTCGGTCCGAAACGCACGGCGAAGATCACCGCGGCGTGGGTGGAGCAGAAGGCCATCAAGGAAGTGATGGTGTTCCTGCAGGGCGTCGGTGTCTCCACCTCGGTCGCGGTGCGGATCTACAAGAAGTACGGTGATGCCTCGATCAGCGTGGTGCGTAACGAACCGTACCGGTTGGCCGCCGATGTGTGGGGGATCGGGTTTATTGACCCGTAACCCAAATGGTTTGTGATCGTTTGGGGTGTATGGGCGTTACGGTGCGGGACGCGCGTCGGCTTT
>NZ_JBNCKT010000062.1:19466-34297 GCF_049841675.1 Micromonospora sp. DT4 | reverse complement strand
GGAGAAGAACAGAGGCGCTCTTGAGGAACTCGCCGCAGAGGTCATGAACTGCTGACCACACCCAAACGCATCGAGCAAAGTCGATCAAGGATCCGACTCCGCCTCGATGCGAGGCTAGGCCAGCCCCGGACACATGGAAGGCTAGGCGTGTGTCGGGGTCGGTCGTCAGGGTGACTACGACTTGCGGGAGATCGTGAACGCGATCTTCTACCAGAACCGGACCCGTTGTCAGTGGGCGTACCTGCCGCACGACCTGCCGCCGAAGTCGGCTACCTACTACTACTTCGCCCCGTGGCGTGACGACGGCACTGACCAGGTGATCCATGATCTGCTGCGCTGTCAGGCACGGGAGAAGGTCGGTCGTCGGGAGGGTCCGAGCGCGGTCGTGTTGGACACCCAGTCGATCAGGGCGGCGAACCACGTCCCGGCCGTGACGAGCGGCAAAGACGCGGCGAAGAAGGTGTCGGGGCGAAAGCGGGGTTTGGCCGTGGACGCGTTGGGGCTGGTCATCGCGGTCGTGGTGACCGCGGCCCATCGCCCCCAGCGGGCTGCGAGCGCACGCGTGCCTTCAGTCGTGCCGCTCGGTGCGCTCGATCTCGGTGAACGCGGCGGCCAGGTAGTCGTCCAACGGCGCACCGGTCACCGCCAGCAGATCGGCGACGAGCAGCGGGGCGTGCCGGGCCAGGGCGGACGCGTTCGGAGGCGAGTCGTCCGTCTCGGGGTCGTACACCCCCAGAGCGCCGGCCAACAGTACGAGTACCACGTGCGGATCGACATCCGGATGCCAGCGCGTCGAGTCCTGCACGCAGCGTGCCAGCACCTGGCGGATGTCGTCGCCGGCCAACCCGTCCGGGTGGCTCTCCTCCAGCAGGAGTCGGACCACCGTTCCGAGCACCAGACCGGACCTCTGGTCGACCGCCAGGTCGGCGACCGCCTTCTCGTACGCCTGACCGTCGCGGGCCTGGGCGGCGGCGACGGCTGCCGTGGCGGTCACCGCGATGGCGCGGGCGGAAGCGGGCAGGTGTCGCCAGGTGCCGGTCATCGGGCCAGCATCGCAGACCGGGCCGACACCGACGCTCGTCGTGGCGTTGGTCACCGGGCGCCCCGGCTTTCTCCAAAACGGTTCGCGCGACGTCACACCCACCGCACAGAATGCCGGACATGCTGCGCCGCGCCCTACCTCGCCGTCCAGAAGCACGCCGGATGCTCGCCGGCACCCTGCTGTCGGCGATCGGGCGAGGGCTGACCCTGCCGTTCCTGTTCATCTACCTGACCGACGTGCGGGGACTCACCGACACCCGCGCCGGTCTGGTGATCGGCTGGTATGGCGTCGTCACCCTGGCGCTGTCGCCGCTGGGTGGGACGCTGATCGACCGGTTCGGCGCACGCTGGGTGGTGGTGCCGTGCCTGGTGATCGAGGCGATCGGGACCGGTTCGTTGGCGCTCGTCCACTCGACCGGTTCGGCCCTGCTCGTGATGACGGTGATCGCCATCGGTAGTTCGGCGATCTGGTCCGGGCAGAACACGATCCTCGCGTCGCTCACCGACGACGGCGAGCGGCAGAGGGTCTTCGGGCTGAACTTCGCGCTGCTCAACCTCGGTATCGGCATCGGCGGTATGACCTCCGGGGCGATCGTCGACACGGCGCGACCCGCCAGCTTCCAGACGATCTACCTGCTGGATGCGGTCAGCTACCTGATGCCGGCCCTGATCCTGCTGACCCTGCCGGGGATCGGCCACCGACTCGGCCACCGCTCAGCCGGCACCGGGCCGTCGAACGGCGGCTACCTGACCGTGCTGCGGGACCGTCCGTTCCGCCGGCTCGTGATCTTCGGCCTGGTGCTCACCACCTGCGGGTACGCCCAGGTCGAGGTCGGCTTCGCCGCGTACGCCGTCCGAGTCGCCGAGGTGAGTCCCCGGGTGGTCGCCTGGGCGCTCGCGGCCAACACGGTGATGATCGTGCTCGCTCAGTTGCTGGTCATCCGTCGGATCGAGGGGCGCAGCCGCACCGGCGCGCTCGCCGTGGTCGGGGCGGTGTTCGCCACCGCCTGGCTGGTCCTCGGCGTCGCTGGCGTGGTCAGCACCGGCAGCGCCCTGGTGGCCGCCCTGTGTGTGGTGGCCTGCTCGGCGATCTTCGGTTTCGGCGAGACGCTGCTGTCGCCGGTGATGCCCGCGCTGACCAACGCCCTGGCCACCGACGAGCTGCGCGGCAGGTACAACGCCATGAGTTCGATGATCTTCGGCATCAGCGGTGTGATCGGTCCGGTGACCGCCGGCCCGCTCATCGGCGCGGCGGACGGCATGGTCTGGGTGGCGGTGGTCGTCGGCGGCTGCCTGGCCGCCTCGCTCATCGCGCTCTCGCTGCGCCGACTACTCACCGTCGACCAGGACGGCCGCGCGACGGTCGCCCCGCCCACGCCGACGCCAACGCCGGCACCCACCCCCGCTTGACCCGCACCCTCCTCCCGCCTGACCCGCGCCCTCGCCCCGCCGGGCCCGCACCCTCCTCCCGCCTGACCCGCGCCCTCGCCCCGCCGGGCCCGCACCCTCCTCCCGCCTGACCCGCACCCTCGCCCCGCCGACGCCGCGCCCCACTCCCGCCTGACCCGCACCCTCGCCCCGCCGACGCCGCGCCCCACTCCCGCCGACGCGGAGCGGGTGCTCCGGGGCCCGATCGTGGTGGGGTCGTCGTCCGTCAGGCGGCGGAGACCTCGGCGGTGGTGCGGATGCGGTCGAGCGTCGGGGCCGAGACCGGCGACTGCGCGGTCAGGTACGCCACGAACGCGTCGAGGTCGATCTGGCCGGTGACCTGGTTGGTGCCGCCGGTGAGGGCGCTGAAGCCGTCGCCGCCCCCGGCGAGGAAGTTGTTCACCGTCACCCGGTAGGTGGCGGCGGTGTCGACGGTGGTGCCGCCGATGGTGAGGCTTCCCCGGACCACCCGGGTGCCGGCACACGGGTCCGCCGTGGGGGCGGTGGCACCGTCGAGGTCGACCACGTAGCCCACGGTCGAGGACGGGTACAGCACCCGACCGGTCACGAACTGCTGCTCCAGTACGCAGTAGAGCTGCGCGCCGGTCAGATCCAGCGTCACGAGGTTGTTGGCGAACGGCTGCACCGTGAACGCCTCCTCGTAGGTGACCGGACCGGCGTCCAGGTTGGCGCGTACCCCGCCCGGGTTCATGAAGGCGGCGACCGCGTTCTGCTCGTCGTCGGTGGCGGCGAGCTGCGCGTCGGCTATCAGGTTGCCAAGCGGCGACTCGCCGCACGAGGCCGGTACCGCTGCCGAGCAGGTGTCGAGCAGGTTCTCCTGCGTCTTCGTGATCGCGGTGGTGGTCTCGCCGACCTGGCGGCCGGCGACCGGGCCGAGGACCGTCTTGTACCTGTCGATCAGGGCGGTCTGCTTCGGGTCCTTGGCGACGTCGCGGGTGACCACGACGTTGTTCGCGGAGGCCGAGAGCACGTCCCCGGAGTGGCGGTCGATCTTCAGGTCGATGTCGGTGACCAGGCGGCCGAACGAGCTGGCGCTGGTGACCAGCTTGCCGTTGATGTTGCAGTTGTACGCCTGGTGGGTGTGGCCGCTGACCACCACGTCGATCGACGGGTCCATGCGGTTGGCGATGTCCACGATGGGCCCGGTCATGCCGACGCAGTCGTTGATGCCGCCGGTCGCGGCTTGGGCGCCGCCCTCGTGCAGCAGCACGACGATCGTCTGCACGCCCTTGCGGCGCAGCTCACGGGCGTACCGGTTGGCGGTCTCCGCCTCGTCGGCGAAGGTGAGACCCGCGACGCCCTGCTGGCTGACGATCTCCGGGGTGCCCTCCAGGGTCATCCCGATGAAGCCGACCTTGACGCCCTGCACCTTGTGGATCGCGTACGGCGCCATGAGCGGCTTGCCGGTGGCGGTCTTGAAGGCGTTCGCGGACAGGTACTGGAAGCCGGCCCCCCGGTAGGGGGTGCCGTCGGCGCAGCCGTCCACCGGGTGGCAGCCGCCGTTCTGGATGCGCAGCAGCTCGGCGGCGCCCTCGTCGAACTCGTGGTTGCCGACGCTGGCGTAGTCCAGCCCGGCCATGCTCAGCGCCTCGATGGTCGGCTCGTCGTGGAACGCCGCAGAGAGCAGCGGCGACGCGCCGATCAGGTCGCCGGCGGCGACGGTGATGGTGTTCTTCTTCTTGGCGGCGGCGCGCAGCTCGGCCAGGTGGGTCGCCAGGTATTCGACGCCGCCCGCGGTCTGCCCGGCGATGGTGCCGTTGCTCCCGCTCGGCGGGGGTTCGAGGTTGCCGTGGAAGTCGTTGAGTGCCAGCAGGGTGACGTCGACCGGCTTCGGTCGCGCGTCGGCCTGCTCTCCGGTGGTGGCGACCGCGCCGAGCGCTGCCACCGCGAGCGCGGTCAGGCCGACAGCGGCCCGACGCATCCCGGGTCTGGACATGGAACTCCTTGTGAGAATCGACGCGTACGGTGCCCGGACTGGGGGTCGACCGGGCAGCCGACCGACACTGTCGGGAGGTCGGTCGCGGTTGGCGGCGGTTCGAGATCGCCGCCCGCTCGACAGCCTCTCATCCGGACGCCGGTCGGTCGAGTCGAGCAGCGGATCGGGGCCGACGTGCCGGGAAGCCCGTCAGAGCTGCGCATATGCTCGCTCCCAGGTTGTGCCGACATGGCGAACAGTCGATGACCGGTCGCGGAACATCGCCCGGCCGGACGTCCTGAGAGGGCGGATCACCCGATCCCGACGAGCGCTTCGGCGACCAGGGTCGTGACCGCGTCGGGCGGCCAGCCGCCCGCGACTCCGGGACGCCGCGTCAGGTAGTCGATGATCCGCTCGGCCGGCCAGCCGTGTGACTCGTGCAGCCCGCGGGCGATCATGCCCAGGTAGGTCGGTGCCGGTGGCCGGTGCAGCAGGAAGGCCGTTGGCTCGGCGACCCAGCCGATCACCTCGTATCGCCCGCCGCCACTGCCCACAGCCCTGTCCACAGCCTGTGGATAGCACATGTGTACGAAGCGACGGGGGCACTCCGCAAACGTGAGTACGCTTGATCGAACCCCTCCCCTACCTGGAACGACGTGCGAGTGGATCATCTGCGAATCATCCGTGACGTCACCGTCCGCCTCTTGATGGCGTCGAGCGCGCCGGAAGCCTGTCGGTGGACGGTCAGCGCACTGTCCCACCACACCCCGGCCACCATCTCGGTGCTGCTCGAGGCCCACGACCGGCTGCGCTGCGTGGCGGCGGCCGGCGCGTGGCAGGTCTTCGCGACCGTACCGGCCCGCACCGGGATCGTCGGCCGGGTGTACGCCTCCGGCACCGCCGCCGTGGTCCCGGACGTCACCGTCGACCCGGACTACCTCCCGGTACGCCCCGATGTGACGTCCGAACTGTGCGTGCCGGTACGCGACCCGGCCGGCCGGGTGCTCGGCGTACTGGACCTGCAGTGGAGTGACCCGGTCGACCTGCCGCCGTGGCGGGAGACCGCGCAGCGGCTGGCGGCCCACCTCGGCGCTCGGATCGCCACGTTGGGTGGCCCTCCGTGGGAGAGCCGCAGCGAGGCGTTGCTCCGGCACGCCGCGGCGCTGTCCGCCGCCCCGACCGAGGCGGCCGTGATCAGCGCGGCGACCGACGCCGCCCGGGAGGTTTCCACCCTCTCCACCGCGGTGTTGTTGGTCGGCGGTCAACTCGGCCCGTCCCCGGCGACGCCGGGTGACCTGGAGACCCGCATCCGCGCCGAGCTGGCCGGGGCGGGCCCGGCCGCCCTGGAGAGGATGGTCGACCGGGCACACCGGTACGGCGCCGGGTACACGCTGGGCGAGGCCGGGCATCCCCCGACCGAGGACTACCATCCGCTGACCCAGGCGGGGGTACGCACGCTGGTCGCCGTGCCGGTCGGGCCGGCCGACGCCGGTGGGGTGCTGCTGGTCGCCGACGAACGCGCGCTGCACCCGGACCCGACCACGGTCAGCCTGATGGAGTTGCTCGCCGGGCAGGCGTGGACCAGCCTGGACCGGCTGCGTACGCTCGCCCGGCTACGGGAACAGGCCAGCTCGGACCCTCTGACCGGGCTGCGGCACACCGGCCCCTTCGGGCAGCGGATCGCGGCGGCCACCCCGGGGCGGACGGCTCTGCTGGCGATCGACGTGGACGGCTTCAAGACCGTCAACGACACGTACGGTCACCAGGCGGGCGACCAGGTGCTGGTCGGGCTGGCCCGGGCGCTGGAGGGCGCGCTGCGGCACGGCGACGAGTTGTACCGGATCGGCGGTGACGAGTTCGTCGCGGTGATCGAGGTGAGCCGCCCGGAGGAGGCGGTCCGGATCGCCGAACGGTTGGCCGAGGCGGCCCGCCGTACCGGCCGCACGATCAGCGTGGGCGTCGCCCTGCCAAGACCCGGCGAGACCCCCGACCGCACCCTGAAGAGAGCCGACCAGGCCCTGTACGCGGTGAAACGCCAGGGCCGCGACGGCGTACACCTGTCGGCGGCCTAACCCGCCCGGGGGGAGCGGCGACAGCGGGCGGGGTTACGGGGTGCGGAGTTCTTTGGCCAGGAGTTCGGCGATCTGGGCGGTGTTGAGGGCGGCGCCCTTGCGGAGGTTGTCGCCGGTGACGAAGAAGTCGAGGGCTCGGGGGTCGTCCAGGGCGCGGCGGATCCGGCCGACCCAGCTCGGGTCGGTGCCGACAGCGTCGATCGGCATCGGGAACTCACCGGCCGCGGGGTCGTCGACCAGGATCACGCCGGGCGCGTTGCGCAGCGCCTCGCGGGCACCCTCGGCGTCGACCTCGGTAGCGAAGACCGCGTGCACGGCCACCGAGTGGGCGGTGACCACCGGCACCCGGACGCAGGTGGCGCTGACCTTGAGGTCGGGCAGGCCGAGGATCTTCCGTGACTCGTTGCGGATCTTCATCTCTTCGGAGGACCAGCCTCCGTCGGCCGACGAGCCCGCCCATGGCACCACGTTGAGCGCCAGTGGCGCCGGGAACGGGCCGAGGTCGTCGCCGACCGCCTGGCGGACGTCGCCGGCACGCGAGCCGAGCGCCCGGTCTCCGGCGACCTTGGCGAGCTGGTCGTGCAGGATGTCCACGCCGGCCTGGCCCGCGCCGGAGACCGCCTGGTAGGAGGCGAGCACCAGTTCGCGCAGGCCGTACTCGCGGTGCAGCGGTGCGACCGCGATGATCATCGCGAGGGTGGTGCAGTTGGCGTTCGCGATGATGCCCCGGGGCCGGTCACGGACCTGCTCGGGGTTGATCTCCGGAACGACCAGCGGGACGTCCCGGTCCATCCGGAAGGCCCCGGAGTTGTCCACCGCGATCGCCCCTCGGGAGACCGCGATCGGGGCCCATTCTGCGGAGACCTCGTCGGGCACGTCGAACATCGCCACGTCGACCCCGTCGAACGCCTCCGGGGTCAGCGCCTGGACGACGATCTCCTCGCCCCGGCAGCGCACCCGTTTCCCGACCGACCGTTCGGAGGCGAGGAACCGGATCTCGCCCCAGACGTTGCGACGCCCGGTGAGCAGCTCACACATCACGGTGCCGACGGCACCGGTCGCTCCGACCACGGCGAGGGTGGGCAGCGCCGTCATCGGCGCTACCTACCCGTCCCGGCGTAGACCACGGCTTCGGTGTCGCTGCCCAGCTCGAACTGGTCGTGGATGGCGCGGACCGCGGCGTCGAGGTCGGTGTCCCGACAGACGACGGAGACCCGGATCTCGGAGGTGGAGATCATCTCGATGTTGACCCCGGCGGCGCCGAGCGCGGCGAAGAAGCCGGCGGCGACGCCCGGGTGCGAGCGCATGCCGGCGCCGATCAGCGAGACCTTGCCGACGTGGTCGTCGTAGAGCAGGCCCTTGAACTTGACCGGCTCCTGGATCTTGCTGAGCGCGGCCATCGCGGTCGGGCCGTCGGCCTTGGGAAGGGTGAACGAGATGTCCGTGCGGCCGGTGCCCTCGGTGGAGACGTTCTGCACGATCATGTCGATGTTGATCTCGGCACCGGCGACGGTGTCGAAGATCCGCGCGGCGGCACCCGGCTCGTCGGGCACGCCGACGATCGTGATCTTAGCCTCGCTGCGGTCGTGCGCGACCCCGGTGATCAGTGCCTGCTCCACGGAAAGGTCCTCCATCGATCCGGTGACCATCGTGCCGGTGTTGGTCGAGTATGACGAACGGACGTGGATCGGCAACCCCGCTCGGCGGGCGTATTCCACGCTACGCAGGTGCAGCACCTTCGCGCCGCAGGCCGCCAGCTCCAACATCTCCTCATAGGTGATGTCCCTGATGTGCCGGGCGTTGGGCACGATCCGCGGGTCGGCGGTGAAGATGCCGTCCACGTCGGTGTAGATCTCGCAGACGTCGGCGTGCAGGGCGGCGGCGAGCGCCACGGCGGTGGTGTCCGAACCACCCCGACCCAGCGTGGTGACGTCCTTGGTGTCCTGCGAGACGCCCTGGAAGCCGGCCACGATGACCACCGAACCCTCGTCGAGCGCGCCCTTGAGCCGCCCGGGGGTGACGTCGATGATCCGGGCCCGGCCGTGCACCGAGGTGGTGATCACGCCGGCCTGCGAGCCGGTGAACGAGCGGGCCTCGTACCCCAGGTTGTGGATGGCCATGGCCAGCAGGGCCATGGAGATCCGCTCCCCGGCGGTGAGCAGCATGTCCAGCTCGCGGCCCGGCGGCAGCGGGCTGACCTGGTTGGCCAGGTCGAGCAGCTCGTCGGTGGTGTCACCCATCGCGGAGACCACCACCACCACGTCGTCGCCGGCCTTGCGGGCGGCGACGATGCGCTCGGCCACCCGCTTGATCCGCTCGGCGTTGGCGACGGAGGACCCGCCGTACTTCTGCACCACGAGTGCCACGACGGTGCACTCCCTCCCAGCGACCCTGAGCGTGCCGACGCCGCCGGAACCGGGGCCGGCGGCGCGTGTCAGACCCCTTGAGGGTATCCGGCGGGTCACGGCGGCGGGTCGGGTGATCCCACCATCCGGCCCGCGCGGCCGTCCGGCCGACGCGGGTGGCCAGGTCCGCGAGGGCCGGGGGTACGCGGACAAGCCGCCCCGACACGCCGGGAGGCGCCGCCTGTGCGCCGTTGCCCGCAGGTCGCCCGCACCCACCAGAATGAGCCGATGTCCGTCCTCCTCCGCTCGGCCGGCCGCGTGCTCGGGCCGCTCGTGCTCGCCCTGCCGGCAGTCCTGGTCGCCTGCGACAGCGCGCAGCCCCCACCCCCGCCACTGGCCGATCCCGGTCCCGTCGAGGTGGACGGCACCCGCGACGAGCTGGCCGCGCTGGCCGCTGCCGCGCAGGATCGTCATCTGGTGGCGCAGTACGTGTTCGGCCGGAGTGGCCAACCGGACCGCACCATCGTGTTCACCAGCGCCAACGACGGCAGTTGGCGGGTCGACGTCCCGGGTGGGGCACTCGGCGGCACCGCCGACGTCTCGCTGGCCGCCACCTCCGACGGGCTGTTCCAGTGCGCCCTGCCCTCGACGGGCCACCCGGAGCCGGCGCGCTGCGTACGCCTCGGCGAACGCGACGACGCCATCCCGCGCCGGCTGGACCCCCGCGTCCAGCATCCGCTCACCGACTGGCTGGACGTGCTGACCGACCGGCGGGCGCCGCTCGCGGTGGCCCTGGCCGCCACGCCCAAGGGCCTCACCGGTGCCTGCTACTCGGTGGACTCCACCTCCGCCTCGCTCAACGCGCCGCTGGACGTCGGCATCTACTGCTACGACCCGGACGGCACGCCGACCGGTGTCCGGACCGAGGCCGGGACGCTGCGGCTGGCCGCCCCGCCGGGCGCGGCACCCGCCACCGTGCAGTTGGCCGGGCCGGTGGTGGACGCGGAACCGCTGGACACCGCGGCCCCGCCGACTCCCGACCCGTCACTCAGCCCGAGCGCGGGAACGCCGTGATCGTCGTACCGTTACGGGTGCTCTTGCCCACATCTCAACAACCCGGCCCGGGGCCACTAATCGCCCATAGGGGACGATTCTCGGCATGGCTGACCTGACCCCACTCCTCGCCTTCCGCTGGAGCCCCCGGGCTTTCGACCCGAGCGCCAGGCTGACCACCGAGGAGGCGGCCTCGCTGCTGGAGGCCGCGCGGTGGGCGCCGTCGACGGACAACGGGCAGCCCTGGCGGTTCGCCCTCGGCCACCGGGACGACGAGAACTTCAAGCGCATCCTGATCAACCTCCCGGACGACGACCAGGGCTGGGCCCGACACGCCGCGACCCTGGTGGTCGGCGCGCACACCGGGGGCGACGCCGAGCGGGCCGCGTACGACCTCGGCCAGGCGATCGCCCACCTGACCCTCCAGGCCACCGCCCTCGGCCTGCACGTCCGTCAGCTCACCCGCTTCGACCGGGCCGGCCTCGCCACCGAATTCGACCTCCCGGGCGGTGTCCGACCGCTGGTGGTCGCCGCCGTCGGGCGACTCGGTGACCCGTTCGCTCTGCCGGCCGAGCTGCGCGCCAGCGAGACCGGTCTGCGGCACCGCCGCCCGGTCGCCGACCTGCTGCTCGCCTGACTTCTCAGCCGCCCCGGCTGGCCCGGAGCAGCACCGCCGCCGCATCGGTGTTGCGGTAGAGGACGTGCCGACCCTGCCGAGACCTGTCGACCAGGCCGGCGGCGTGCAGCGCGGTCAGGTGCGCGGAGACGTTCCCGGCCGACATCCCGGTGCGTCGGGCCAGGTCGGTGGTGGTGGTCGCGGTGTCGAGCAGGTGCAGTAGCGCGGCCCGGCCGGAGCCGATCACCCGTGCCAGCGGGTCGTCGCTGACCACCCGGTCGCCGAGCCAGCGCAGGCTCGGGTGGAGCTGTTCGAAGAACCGACCGGCGCCGCTCTCGGCGAGCTGGGCGGCCCGGTACGCCACGTCGGCGTCGAGCAGCGCCCGCATCCGCTGCCAGTCCGGGGCGATCGCCTCGTCGTACCAGACCCGCAACGCGTCGACGAGCTGCGGCAGCAGCCCACGGGGGTCGGCGAGCAGCGCCTGCCCGAACGGGCTCAGCGGCCGGCGCGCGGTGGTCGACAGCAGGTCCTGGACCACCACGGCCGGCGGCGTCTTGGCGATCTGGTCGAGCTGGTCGGCTATCTCCACGTTCGGTCGGGCCGCCGGGGTGATGAAGTCGGGCAACGGGCAACCCCGCCAGGTCAGCTCCACCAGCGGCCGGACCCGGGCGGCGACCTCGGGACGACGCAGCGTCACCCGGGCCCGGTCGATCCAGGGCAGGTGCACCGCGTAGCGGACCGGGCTGGCCAGCGCCCACATGCTCATGACCGTCTCGTTGACCGGCGACACGGCGAGTCGGACCCCCGCCACGTCGGCAAGGCTGAACCGCAACTCGGACACGTGCCCTCCCCGGGAGCAGGATTCGGCCCAGCCTAAAAGGCTCGACCGATGTCGTGGGAATCCGGTTCACTTCCCGGCCATGGGGGCCAGAGAGAACATCCGTATCGCCGTGGCAAACGTCGTACCGCCGGCCGGGTTGACCCGCGCGCTGGCCGTGCAGGCCATGGTCTACGCCGTCGGCAGCGGTCTGTTCCACGCCGGCAGCGCCGTCTTCTTCACCCGGGCACTGGGGCTCAGCGCCGCGCAGGTCGGGCTGGGCCTGTCCATCGCGGCGGGGGTGTCGCTGCTCGGCACGGTGCCGCTGGGCGGGCTCACCGACCGGTACGGACCGCAGCGGGTCTGGGTGGTCGGGCTGGTGCTGGACGCGGCGCTCTTCGCGTCGTACCCGTTCGTGGGCGGCTTCGCGAGCTTCCTCGCCGTGGTGGTGGCGTTGGCGGCGGTGGACGCGTCGACAGGCGTGGCCCGTCAGGTCTACTCGATCAACGCGCTCCCCCCGGCCGATCGGGTCACGGCGATGGCGTACCAGCGTTCGTCGTTGAACGTCGGTTTCGGGCTGGGCGCGGTGATCAGCGGCCTGGTGCTGGCGGTGGACACGATCGAGGCGTACCGCGCGATGGTCTGGTTCATCGCGACCGTGATCCTGGTGACGGCCCTGTTCGTACGGCGACTGCCCCGGCTGCCGCAGGTGGCCAGGCCGGCGAAGCCGATGGGTCGGCTCGCCGTGCTGCGGGACCGGCCGTTCATGACGGTCTCCCTGCTGTCCGGGCTGCTCACCGCGCACGGGGTGCTCTACCTGACGGTCCTGCCGCTCTGGATCCTCACCCACACCGACGCCCCGAAGACGGTGATCGCCGCTCTGGTGCTGCTCAACACGGTCCTGATCGTGCTCCTCCAGGTACGCGTCAGCCGGGGCGCCGACACCGCTGCGGGCGCGGCGCGGGCCTCCCGTCGTGGGGGCCTGCTGATCGCCGTGTCCTGTCTGGTCCTGCCGATCTCCGGGTTCACCCGGGGGTCGCTCACCGTCGCGGTGCTGGTGGCCGCCGCGACGCTGCTGATCCTGGCCGAGCTGATCCAGTCGGCGGGCGCCTGGGGGCTCACCGCCGCCCTGCCGCCGGACGACCAACGCGGCGCGTACGTGGGGGCGCTGCGGCTCGGCGAGCAGGTGCAGTACCTGATCGCGCCGGCCGGGTTGACCGCGCTCGGGGTGAGCACCGGCGGCTGGGGTTGGTTACCGACGGCAGCGATCTTCGTACTGGTCGCAGTGGCGATCGTGCCCGTCGTGGCCTGGGCCGAACGGACGCCGAGGCTGGGTTCCCAGGCCCCGGAGCCGACGATGACATCGATCCCATAGTCCGGACCAGCCTTTGCGCCCTCCGTCCCATCACGTAGGGTGACCTGGTCATGTGGCAGGCGCTTCTCCTCCTTAGCCGCCGCGACGAGGCCTGACCGGCCGGCACCTCGTCGCGGAGTCGCATCGCGCCGTCCAGCACATCTGAGTTTCCTCTCGGCACCGCCGCGCATCGTCGCCCGGCATCTCGCCGACACCTTCCGATCTGCTGACGCCACATGTTCCAGGGAGCACTCCGAGATGGCTCAACCCGTCACCGACGCCGAAACCGATCCGATCGCCCGGCAACGCCCCAGCCGGATGCCGTACCACCGCTACCAGCCCTACCAGGAGCAGTTCCGGATCGACCTGCCGGACCGCACCTGGCCCACCCGCACCGTCGATGCCGCGCCGCGCTGGTGCGCGGTGGATCTGCGCGACGGCAACCAGGCGCTGATCGACCCGATGTCGCCCGAGCGCAAGCGGCGGATGTTCCAGCTGCTGGTGCAGATGGGCTACAAGGAGATCGAGGTCGGCTTCCCGTCGGCCAGCCAGACCGACTTCGACTTCGTCCGGCAGCTCATCGAGCAGGACATGATCCCGGACGACGTCACCATCCAGGTGCTCACCCAGTGCCGGGAGCACCTGATCAACCGGACGTTCGAGTCGCTGCGCGGCGCGAAGCGCGCCATCGTGCACTTCTACAACTCGACCTCCACGCTTCAGCGGCGGGTGGTCTTCGGCCTGGAGCGGGACGGCATCGCCGACATCGCCACCACGGGTGCGCGGCTCTGCCAGAAGTACGCGGAGATCCACACCCCGGACACCGAGATCTTCTACGAGTACTCCCCGGAGTCGTACACGGGCACCGAGCTGGCGTACGCGCTGGAGGTCTGCTCCCGGGTCATCGACGTGATCGACCCGACGCCGGACCGCCCGCTGATCATCAACCTGCCGGCCACCGTCGAGATGGCCACGCCGAACGTGTACGCCGACTCGATCGAGTGGATGCACCGGCACCTGCCGCGCCGCGACAGCGTGGTGCTGAGCCTGCACCCGCACAACGACCGGGGCACCGGCGTGGCCGCGGCCGAGCTGGGCCTGCTGGCGGGCGCGGACCGCATCGAGGGCTGCCTGTTCGGCAACGGTGAGCGCACCGGGAACGTCGACCTGGTGACGCTGGGGCTCAACCTCTTCTCCCAGGGCATCGACCCGATGATCGACTTCTCGAACATCGACGAGATCCGCCGGGCCGTCGAGTACTGCAACCAACTGCCGGTGCACGAGCGCCACCCGTACGCGGGCGACCTGGTCTACACCGCCTTCTCCGGCTCCCACCAGGACGCCATCAAGAAGGGCTTCGACGCTCTGGCCGCCGACGCGAAGGCGGCCGGCGTGCCCATGGACGAGCACACCTGGGCGGTGCCGTACCTGCCGATCGACCCGAAGGACCTGGGCCGCACCTACGAGGCGGTCATCCGGGTCAACTCGCAGTCCGGCAAGGGCGGCGTCGCGTACATCATGAAGAGCGAGCACCAGCTCGACCTACCGCGCCGACTCCAGATCGAGTTCTCCGGGGTCGTGCAGCAGGTCACCGACCACGACGGCGGCGAGGTCGACCCGACCGCCATGTGGGAGATCTTCGCGACGCACTACCTGCTCGACCACCAGCCGGACCCCGCGGTGCGGTTGGCCGGCTACACGATCGGCACCGCCGACGGCAAGGTCGAGATCGAGGCCCAGGTCGGTGTCGGCGGCGAGCGGCACTCGCTCACCGCGGTCGGCAACGGCCCCATCGACGCGTACGTCAACGCGCTCCAGGCGGTCGGCGTGGCCGTACGGGTGCTCGACTACCACGAGCACGCGCTGTCCTCCGGCGGTGACGCGCAGGCGGCCGCGTACGTGGAGTGCGAGGTGGACAGTCGGACGGTGTGGGGTGTCGGTACCGACCCCAACATCGTGACGGCCTCGATCAAGGCGGTCACCAGCGCCGTCAACCGCGCCCGCCGCTGACGCAGACGCAGACGTAGACGTAGACGTAGACGTAGACGTAGACGTAGACGTAGACGTAGACGTAGACGTAGACGTAGACGTAGACGTAGACGCAGACGCAGACGCAGACGCAGACGCAGACGCAGACGCAGACGCAGACGCAGACGCAGACGCAGACGC
>NZ_JBNCKT010000062.1:0-19367 GCF_049841675.1 Micromonospora sp. DT4 | reverse complement strand
AGACGCAGACGCAGACGCAGACGCAGACGCAGACGCAGACGCAGACGCAGACGCAGACGCAGACGCAGACGCAGACGCAGACGCAGACGCAGACGCAGACGCAGACGCAGACGCAGACGCAGACGCAGACGCAGACGCAGACGCAGACGCAGACGCAGACGCAGACGCAGACGCAGACGCAGACGCAGACGTAGACGTAGACGGCACGCCCCCGAAGGTGGGTTCTACTTCGGGGGCGTGGCGGCGGGCATCGGGTGGCAGGGCCGCGACGGCGGCGCCGCGCGCGGCGGCCGGTGCACCAGCACGAGGGCCAGCACCGCGCCGAGCAGCAGCAGCCCCGCGCACCAGGCCAGCGCCCCTCGGAACGCGTCCGTCAGCTCGGCCTTCTGCTCGTAGCCGGCACCGGACAGGCCGACCAGCAGCGGTAGCGCGGCCACCGCGAGCAGACCTCCGGCCCGGGACGCGGCGTTGTTGAAGCCGCTGGCGACCCCGGAGAACCGGTCCTGCACCGCCGCGAGCACTGACGCCGTCAGCGGCGCCACCACCAGGGTCAGCCCGAGGCCGAAGAGCAGCACCCCGGGCAGCACGTCGGTCCAGTAGGACGCGCCCGGACCGATGCCGCGCAGCAGCAGCAGACCGACGGCGGCCATGACCGGCCCGACCGCCAGCGGCAGCCGGGGACCGATCCGCGCCGACAGCGCACCGGCCCGGGCCGAGCCGACCAACAGCAGCAGGGTCATCGGCAGCAGCGCGATCCCCGTGCGGAGTGCCGACCACTCGACCACGTTCTGCAGGTACACGGCGAAGAAGAAGGTGAAGCCTCCCAGCGCCGCGTAGACCACCACGGTGAAGAGGTTCAACACCGAGAAGAGCCGGCTGCCGAACAGCCCGGTGGGCAGCATCGCGGTGTCCCCCCGCCGCCGTTCCAGCAGCACGAAGGCCACCGCGGCCACCACACCGACAAGGGCCGCGATCAGCACCGGCGCCGAGGCGAAGCCACGCGCGGGCGCGTCGATCAGGGCGTACGTGACGCCGGCGAGCGCCAGTGCGCCGAGCACCGCCCCGGCCACGTCGAAACGGCGGCGCGTACGGCCCGGACCGTGGGTGCGGGAGGCGTTCTCGTCGCGGCTCTCCGGCACCCAGCGCAGCGCCGCCAGCACGACCAGTACGGCGATCGGCAGGTTGAGGAAGAATATCCACCGCCAGGAGAGCGCGTCGATCAGCCAGCCGCCGACGAACGGCCCCAGCGCCGTGGACACTCCGGACAGTCCGGCCCACGCGCCGATCGC
Source organism: Micromonospora sp. DT4 (assembly GCF_049841675.1). Classification (NCBI taxonomy): domain Bacteria; kingdom Bacillati; phylum Actinomycetota; class Actinomycetes; order Micromonosporales; family Micromonosporaceae; genus Micromonospora; species Micromonospora sp. DT4. Next base: position 18,078 of record NZ_JBNCKT010000062.1, on the reverse strand, counting down.
CCGGCCCCGGTCGTCGGGGTGGAAACTGGCCTGGAGCACCGCGAGCGAACCCGGCGTGAGCAGCGCTCCGCCCGCGCCCTGCACGATGCGGGCCGCGATGAGCGCTCCGGTGCCCTGGGCCAGCCCGCACAGCACCGACGCGATGGTGAACCAGAGCACCCCGATGAGGAACACCCGCCGCCGGCCGAAGCGGTCTCCGAGGGACCCGCCGAGCAGGACGAACGCCGCAAGCGTCAACAGGTACCCGTTGACGGTCCACTGAAGATCTGCCACGTTGGCTCCGAGATCCTGACCAAGTTTCGGCAGTGCCACGTTGACGACTGTGGTGTCCAGGAAGACCATGCCCGAAGCGAGCACGGCCGCGAGCAGGGTTCCTCGGCCGGCGACGGTGCCCATCCGCAGTGCGGGCGACGGTACGGAGATGGTCATCCCCACAATGTGCCGTGCAGATTGTGGGAGACGCCACGAAACGCCGAAACCATCCCCGGGTACTGTGCGCAATCGCCGGGAGCCCGCAAGCTGGAGAGGTGTCGTCTGTGCGTACCAGATCAGGACCGCGTGCGTCGGTGGCCGCGCTCGTCGCGGCGCTGGCGCTCGGCATGGCCGGTTGCGTCCCGCCCGACGAGCCGGAGGGGACCCCGGCGCCGGGTGGCGGCGGTAACGCCGTCGAGCAGCTGGGCCAGCTGACCGTCGCCAACGCCGGCTCGATGAAGGGTTACAGCCGGGAGCGCTTCCCGCACTGGCGGGACACCGGCAAGAACTGCGACGTACGGGACAGCATCCTGCAACGCGACGGCAAGGACGTGAAGCTCTCCGGCTGCAACGTGGTCGGTGGTCGCTGGGAGAGCGTGTACGACGGTCGCAGCGCGACCGATCCCTCCGACGTGGACATCGACCACACGGTGCCGTTGGCCAACGCGTGGCGCTCGGGCGCCGACGAGTGGGACAACGCCAAGCGCGGTGACTTCGCCAACGACACGACACGTCCGCAGCTCATCGCGGTTTCCGCGTCCTCCAATCGGGCAAAGGGTGACCAGGATCCGTCCCAGTGGAAGCCGGCGAACCGGTCGTACTGGTGCCAGTACGCCAAGGACTGGGTGACGGTGAAGCACTACTGGAAGCTGACGGTGACCGGTGCCGAGAAGGCCGCCCTGACCGACATGTTGGAGGGCTGTTGATGAGCGAGGAAGCGGCGACAGACGCCGAGACGGACGCGGACAGCGCCCCGTCCGCCGCCGGGATGACGGCCGACGGCACCGGTGACACGCCGGCCGCGGTGCCGGGGGCCGGCATGGTCGCCGACTCGACCGGCGCGAGTGCCCCGCAGAGCCGGACCGCCGACATCGTGCCCGGTCCCGGCGGGGTGATGACCGACGAGGTCGGCGTCGTCACCGGTGAGCTGACCCTGCGCACCGAGTACGCGGACGGCAAGGTCACGCTGCGGGTGCAGTACAAGGACGCGGACGAGTGGTACGTGGTGACCGGTGGGCTGGTCGCGCTGCCCGATCCGGCGGGGCTGGACGCAGTGCACGCCGTGGCGGTGGCCCTGCTGAACCGCCCCGAGGGCTGACGACCCGTACGCCGCTCAGGGGCCGTCCGTTGCCGGACGGCCCCTGACCGCGTCACGGGGTCGCGATCAGCTCGCCCGGCGGGTCGACCGGGCCGGTGCCGTCGGTCGGGCGGACCAGCTCCACCTCGACCTCGTGCGGCCGGATCCGACCGGCGGCGATGTCCTCGGCGAAGTGGCAGGCCACCCGGTGCCCGCCGACCACGTCCCGCAGCTCCGGCCGCTCGCTCGCACAGCGGGTCGGCTGGGCCCAGGGGCACCGGGTGTGGAACCGGCAGCCCGACGGCGGGTTGGTGGGCGACGGCAGGTCGCCGGCGAGCAGGATCCGCTCTCGGCGGTCCTCGACGACCGGGTCGGGCACCGGCACCGCGGACATCAGCGCCCGGGTGTACGGGTGCATCGGCTCGCGGTACAGGTCGTCGCTGGACGCCTCCTCGACTAGACCGCCGAGGTACATCACGCCCACCGTGTCGGCGATGTGCCGGACCACCGCCAGGTCGTGCGCGATGATCAGGTACGTCAGGCCACGCTCGTTCTGCAGGTCCTCCAGCAGGTTGAGCACCTGCGCCTGGATCGACACGTCGAGCGCGGAAACCGGCTCGTCGGCGACGATCAGGTCCGGGTTGAGCACCAGCGCCCGGGCGATGCCGATCCGCTGGCGCTGACCGCCGGAGAACTCGTGCGGGTACTTGCTGAGGGCGGACGCGGGCAGACCAACCGCCTCCAGCGTCTCGCGCAGTCGCCGGTTGGTCTCGGCCTTGTCGCCGGCCAGCCCATGGGCCTTCAGACCCTCCACCAGCAGCGACTCCACCGACTGGCGCGGGTCGAGGCTGGAGAGCGGGTCCTGGAAGATCATCTGCATGCGGCGGCGGGCGTGCCGCATCGCCTCGCCCTTGAGCGCGCGCACGTCGGTGCCGTCGAAGACGATCTCGCCGTCGGTGGGCTCGACGAGCCGCAGCAGCCCCCGGCCCAGCGTCGACTTGCCGCAGCCGGACTCGCCGACCAGCCCGTACGTCTCGCCCCTGCGGATGCTCAGCGAGACGCCGTCCACCGCGTAGACGTACCCGACGGTCCGGTCGAAGAGCAGACCACTCTTGATCGGGAAGTGGACCTTGACGTCGCGCAGCTCGATCAGCGCACTGGTCTCGTCGGTCATCGGACCGCCACCTCCTCGGAGACGGGGTTGTTGCAGCGGAGGTCGCCGCCGGTGGCGGTGGGTTCGAGCGGCGGGGGTCCTTCCAGGCACGCGTCCACGACGTTGTCGCAGCGCGGCGCGAACGCGCACCCCTCGGCCCACGGGATGTTGTCGGCGACGGACCCGCGGATCGCGTGCAGCCGCTCACCGCGCGGCGAGTCCAGTCGCGGCACCGAGTTGAGCAGCCCGTGGGTGTACGGGTGCCGGGCGTGCGCGAACAGCTCGTGCCGCCGCGCCCGCTCGACCACCTTGCCGCCGTAGAGCACGTTGACCGTGTCGCAGAGCCCGGCCACCACGCCCAGGTCGTGCGTGATCATGACAAGTGCGGTGCCGGTATCGTCGACCAACTGCTTGAGCAGGGTCAGGATCTGCGCCTGGATGGTCACGTCGAGCGCGGTGGTCGGCTCGTCGGCGATCAGCAGCCGAGGCTTGCAGGCCAGCGCGATGGCGATCAGGGCGCGCTGGCGCATGCCGCCGGAGATCTGGTGCGGGTACTCGCTGAGCCGCCGCTGCGGGTCGGGAATGCCGACCGCGTCGAGCAGGTCCCGAGCCTCCCGCAGCGCCTGCTTGCGGTCCCGGCCCTGGTGGCGTTCCAGCACCTCGGCCACCTGCACACCGATCGGGATGACCGGGTTCAACGACGATAGTGGGTCCTGGAAAATCATGCTGATCTCCCGGCCGCGCCGGTCACGCATGTCGTCCGGTCGTAGCTTCAGCAGGTCGGTGCCCTCGAACAGCACCTCGCCGGTGACCTTGTTGCCCCGCTTGGGCAGCAGGCCCATGATGGCGAGGCTGGTCACGCTCTTGCCGCAGCCGGATTCGCCGACCAGGCCGACGGTCTGACCGGGCTCCACCGTGAAGCTGACCTTGTCGACGGCGGTGAAGGGTCGCTCGCCCCGCCGCTGAAACACGACGCTCAGGTCGCGGACGTCGAGCAGGCTCATCGGGTCACTTCCTCACTGCTGTGGTTCATCGCTCGCGATGCGCGCACGGCGGTCACCGCCGGTTCTTCGGGTCGATCGCCTCACGCATGGCCTCACCCAGCAGGGTGAAGCCGAGCGCGACCACGATGATCGCGAGCGCCGGGTAGTACGCCAGCTCGGGGCGGACCTCGAAGTACCGCTGACCGTCCACGCCCAGCATCAGGCCCCACTCGGCCCGGTTGATGTCCGGGTCGCCGAGGCCCAGGAAGGAGAGCGCCGCCGCGTCCAGGATGGCCACCGCGAAGGTCAGGGTGGCCTGCACGATCACCGCGGTCAGCGAGTTGGGCAGCATGTGCCGCAGCACGATGTTGCGCTCCTTGACGCCGAGCGCGCGGGCGGCGAGCACGTGGTCGCTCTCCCGCTGGGCCAGCATCGAGCCGCGCAGCAATCGGGCGAAGATCGGCACGCTCACGATCGCCACCGCGAAGATGACGGTCCACTGGCTCGACCGGCTCGCCATCGCGACCAGGGTGATCGCCAGCAGCAGGCTCGGCAGGGCCAGCATCACGTCGGTGAGGCGCATGAGGACCACGTCGATCCAGCCGCCGAAGGCACCGGCGATCGCGCCGATCAGCACACCGAGCGCGAGGCCGATGAGGGTGGCGAGTACGCCGACGAAGAGCGTCTGCCGGGCCCCGTAGATCATTCGGGACAGGAAGTCCCGGCCGAGCGGGTCGGAGCCGAGTGGGAAATCTCCGCTGGCGCCCGGGATGCTGTCCACGGTGAGGTTCTTGGTCAGCTCGTCGAAACGCTGCACCGGGTCGTGTGGCGCGATCAGCGGAGCGAAGATCGCCACCAGGACGAACAGTCCGACGATGCTGGCCCCGACGATGGCGACCGGGTTACGTCGCAGCCGGCGCGCGGCGTCCCTCACGAGGCTGACGCCACCCCGGTCGGACGCGCTCGCACGGGCCAGCCCGTCCAGCCGCGCCTTCTTGCGGTCGCCGAGTACGCCGATGCTGCGCTCGCTCATCCCGGTTCGGGGCTTGTCTTCTCCACTGCGGGGCGCCGGCGCTCCGGGCTGGGTGATCGGGTCACTCATCGCACACGCACCCTCGGGTCGATGAAGGCGTAGGAGAGGTCGACCAGCAGGTTGACCACCACGAAGACCAGCGCGGCGAGCAGGATGATCGCCTGGAGCACCGGGTAGTCCCGGCCGCCGCTGATCGAGTCCGTGATCAGGGTCCCGAGGCCGCCCCAGTTGTAGACCTTCTCGGTGAGCACCGCGCCGGAGAGCAGCGCGCCGGTCTGCAGACCGATGGTGGTGACCACCGGCAGCAGCGCGTTGCGCAGGATGTGCCTACCCCGGATGGTGCGGTGCCGCAGGCCCTTCGCCTCGGCGGTCCGCACGTAGTCCTCGTTGAGAACGTCGAGCACGCTGGCCCGGGTGATCCGCACGATCACGGCCAGCGGGATGGTGGCGAGCGTGATCGCCGGAAGGATCAGGTGCCACAGCGCGTCGGCGCTGGCGTCGAACTCCCGGGTCAGCAGGCCGTCGAGGACGAAGAATCCGGTGACGTTCGTGTTGTCCAGGCCGGTGGTGAGCCGTCCGGACGGCGGGAACCAATGGATGTTCTGCGTGAAGACGTCCTTGAGCAGGTAACCCAGGAAGAAGATCGGAATCGAAATGCCGAGCAGGGTGCCGGCGATGGTGAGGTTGTCCGGCCAGCGCCCTCGCCAGCGCGCGGCGAGATACCCCAGCGGCACCCCGAGCCCGACGGCGATGATCATCGCGGCGATGGCCAGCTCGACGGTGGCCGGGAAGGCACGGCTGATGACCTCGGTGACCGGGTCACCGGTACGGATCGAGTTGCCAAAGTCGCCGGTGAGGACTCGCTGCATGAACTTGCCGTACTGCACCAGGATCGGCTGGTCGTAGCCGAGCGCCTTGGTCAGCAGGGCACGGCGCTCGGGCGTGGCCCGCTCACCGAGCAGCGCCTCGACGGGACCGCCGGGCAGATTCCGCAGCCAGATGAAGATCAGCGCCGACAGGGCTATGAGGGTCACCACCAACTGCAGCAGGCGGCGGACTATGACTCGCAACATCTCTCACACACCAGACTCTCGATGAACCGCGGATCGGCCCGGGCCGGGGAGGAGCCCCGGACCCGGGCCGATCACGCCTACGGCGTCAGCCGACGGACGTCACTTGCCGACGCTGACCGTGTTGAATCGCTCGTCGGTCAGCGGGCTGGCCACCAGGCCCTTGACATCCTTGGTGACGACGATCGCCGGCGGCGCGTGCCAGACCGGCACGGCCGGCAGCCACTTGGCGGCGATGTCCCGGTTGACCTGCTCCCAGGCGGCCTTCTTGGCGGCGTCGTCGACGGTGCCGTCGGCCTTGGCGATCGCGTCGAACATCTCGTTCATCGACTGGTCGCCGAACTCGACCTTGCCCCGGCCGAAGAACGTGCCGACGAAGTTGCCCGGGTCGTTGTAGTCACCGGTCCAGCCGAGGATGTGCAGGTCCTGCTTGCCGAACTGCTGCACGTCGTCCTTGAAGCCACCGTTCCACGGGCGAGGCACACCGTTGACCTTGATGCCCACGGCCTGGAGGTCGTTGGCGAGGACGGTGAAGATCTCCTGCGGGTTCGGCATGTACGGCCGGGAGACGTCCGGCGGGTAGTAGAAGTTGAGCGTCAGACCCTCGGCGCCGGCCTCCTTGAGGAGCTGCTTGGCCTTGTCCGGGTTGTACTCGTACTTCTGCACGTCCGGGGCGTAGCCCAGCACGGTGTCCGGCATGAACTCGTCGGCGACCTTCGCGCCACCCGGGCCCTTGGTCTGCACGAGCTGCTGACGGTTGAGCGCGTAGGCGATCGCCTGCCGCACCCGCAGGTCCTTGAGCTTCGGGTTCTTCTGGTTGATGCCGAGGTACAGGATGTTGAAGGCCGGACGGTTGATGACCTGGAAGCCCTCACCCTCGAGCGCCTTGCGGTCGGCCGGCGCCGGGAAGTCGATGCCCTGCACGGTGCCGGCACGGAGCTCCTGCTTGCGGGTGCTCTCGTCCTTGATGACCTTGATGATCATCTTGTCCACCTTGGCCTTGTCGCCAAAGTAGTCCGGGTTCCGGTTCAGGGTGATCTCGTTCTTGGCCTTGTCCCAGCCACCGAAGGTGAACGGGCCGGTGCCGACCGGGTGCTCGTTGGCGAACGCACTGTACGAGAACGAGTCACCGTTCTGCGTGACCGTGTCGGCGTCGTACTTCTTGAGCGCCTCGGGGCTCGCGATCGACAGCGAGGTCAGCGCGAAGGCGCCGGGGAAGGCACCCTTGTACTTGTTGAGGGTCAGGACGGCGGTTCCGTCGCCCTTGGCCTCGCACTTGTTGTAGATCGACTCGCCGGCGCCCTCGGCCTCGTTCTTCGCGAATCCGCCGAAGGTGTCCATGTAGTAGATCATCTGGGACTGGGCGGCGGCGCCCTTCATGTTGTACCAGCGGTCGAAGTTGTAGCAGACCGCGGCCGCGTTGAAGGGGGTGCCGTCGTGGAACTTCACGCCCTGCCGCAGCTTGAACGTCCAGACCTTACCCGCGGGGTCGTGCTCCCAGCTCTCGGCCAGGCCGCCCTGCAACTCGGCGGTGCCCGGCTTGTGGCTCACCAGAGTGTCGAACATCTGCCGGACCGGCCGGAACGACTCACCGTCATCGTTGAAGATCGGATCGAAGTTCTTCGGGTCACCGGCACCCGCGAAGATGAAGGTGCCGCCAGTCTTGGCCTCGCCACTGTCGCCGTCGCGCTCGCTCTTCGCGCAGCCGGCCGCGCCGACCGCCAGAGCGGCAACGGCCGCGATGGCCACGGCCGTTTTAAGCCTTCTCGCCTGCATCTCTCACCTCTGTCATGCGCATGACCACGCCGAGCTGTGGCTCGGTCCGTGTGCGGGAGGCTATGACATGTAATACCGGAAGCGGAACGGCCGTCAGGCAATCGCTACCAAGCCGACACCTTGCGCAGTCGTCTGACAGTCGACGGCACGACGAACACATCAAGCGACACATAGACCGTGTTGCTCTGGGGCGCGACGAGACCACCGCCGGCCACCGGATGTCGCAGGCCACGGACAGTATCCAGAGCAGTCGATCAGGGCGCGGGCGGTGGGCAGGCCTCCAGCCGCTCGACATCCGAACCTGCCCGGGCCGTGCCCAAGTCGTGGAAGGTCACGCGGTGACAGGCGTTCACGTGACTCACCCCGAACACCACGCCGTAAGGGGCGGAACCGTACACGGTCACCACCAGGTCAGGCGCCCGGCGGACCTCCCGCACCTCGACCTGGGCGCCCTCCGCGACCGCCGCCAACCGTTCGTCGGTCGGCGTCGGATCGCCGGTGGCGACCACCCCCGCGCCGAACGCCCGGGAGTTCCGCGTCACCGCGACTTCGGCCTCGGCCTCCTGGGCGCTGGTGTCCGCGGCCGCTCGCCGGCTTGCCACCTCGATCGCCACGAGGACGCCACCGAAGGCCAGCGCCAGCACGGCCACCAGGACCGCCGGGGTCCAGGACCGCCCGTCCGAACGTCGCGTCGCCACACGCCACCTCCCCAGGTACGCCAGTGGGCCCGCGCTCGTAGCGCGGACCCACTCAGTTGTAGCCCACCGGTGGCGATCTGTGGGGGGTCAGACAGCCCGGCGGCCCTCGAAGGCCCTGCCCAGGGTGATCTCGTCGGCGTACTCGAGGTCGCCGCCGACCGGTAGGCCGCTGGCCAGCCGGGTCACCGCGATCCCCATCGGCTTCACCATCAGCGCCAGGTAGGTGGCGGTCGCCTCGCCCTCGGTGTTGGGGTCGGTGGCGAGGATCAGCTCCCGCACCGCACCGCCGCTCAACCGGGTCATCAGCTCCCGGATACGCAGATTGTCCGGGCCGATCCCTTCCAGCGGATTGATCGCGCCGCCGAGCACGTGGTAGCGACCCCGGAACTCACCGGTCCGCTCGACGGCCACCACGTCCTTGGGCTCCTCCACCACGCACAGCACCTCGTCGGTGCGGCGCGGGTCGCGGCAGATCCGGCACTGCTCGGACTCCGCCACGTTGTAACAGGTCGTGCAGAAGCGCACCAGCTCCTTGACCTTGCGCAGCGCGCCGGCCAGCCGGTTGACGTCGGCCGGATCGGCCGAGAGGACGTGGAACGCGATCCGCTGGGCGCTCTTCGGGCCTACGCCCGGCAGTCGCCCCAGCTCGTCGATCAGATCCTGGATGGCGCCTTCGTACATCTGCCGGCTCAGAAACCGGGCAGGCCGAGGCCGCCCATGCCGCCGGCGACCGGGCCCATCTTGCGCTCGGTCAACTCACGCGCCGCCTCGGCGGCGTTGTGCACAGCCGCCACCACCAGGTCCTCCAGCGTCTCCACGTCGTCCGGGTCGACGGCCTTCGGGTCGATCTTGATGGCCTTCAGCTCGCCGGCGCCCGAGACGGTCGCGGTGACCAGCCCTCCGCCGGCCGTGCCGGTCAGCTCGGCCTCGGCCAACTCGGCCTGGGCGGCGGCGATCTGCTGCTGCATCTTCTGCGCCTGCTTCAGCATCTGCTGCATGTTCGGCTGTCCACCTGGGCGCACGGATGGCTCCTTCTCGCACTCGTCTGCTCGGCCGCCGACCAGCCTAACCGCTGGGACCGACGCCGCCGTGCCCGGTGCGTCCACCCACGCCGGGCCTTCGGAGCTCCTTCGCCGGCCGGGGACGCCGGGGCTCAGAGCCGGTCGTACTGCTCGCGGACCAGGGACTCGACGACCGGCACGGTTCCCGGCGGGCCGCCGACCGCGCTGACGATCAGGACGACCTCGTCCCGGCCGGCGACGGCCCAGACCCCGGTCCGTTCGGCATCCACGAAGACCGCTGACCCCGGCACCTCGGCGAGCGGCGTCACCTCGCCGGGGGTCGCCTCCCGCAGGTCGCTGTAGGAACGCTGGAACTGCTCCGCCGACCCCGCCGAACCGAACTGGAGCAGGGTGATCGACACGAGGGTGGCGTCTGGGCGGGTCCAGGCCGTGGCAGCCGTGTGGATCACGTCGCCACCCGCCTGTTCGGCGAGCAGGTTCGCTCGCGCCTCGGAGAGCGGCAGAGCCCGACCCAGGTCGATTTGACCGTCCGCCACGGCCGGCGCGGCAGAGGCCCAACCGGCGGGAGCCGCCACCACCAGCGCACCAAGATCGGGGGTCTGGTCGTCGACCGAGTCGATCGCCCGCCAGCTGACCGTGATGAGGAGGACTGCCACGCCGAGGACCGCCACCACGCCAGCGATCGGTGCGGGTCGCCGCCACCAGGGCGCCTCCGGACGGGCGTTCCGGCGTGAACCCTGCCAGACGAAGGGCGTCGAATCCGCCGCAACCGGCGGGTCCGTCGCGGCAGACTCATCCACGGGTACGACGGGGGCGGCCTCCGGTGCGGTCGGCGTCGACGGCTCCGGCAGGGCTGTGACGGCACGTACCAGCAGCAGCACCCCGAACAAGGCGGACCAGACACCACCAAGGAGGTCCGCGCTGGGACCGTCCTTCAACGGGAACCCGCTGACGTCGATGGCGGCCGTGGCCGGTAGGAGGGTGCCGACTCCCAGCACCACACCGAGCAGGATCGCGGCCAACCGCACACCGAACCGCCACTGCGGGCGTACCCACGCCGCCACCAGCAGCATCAGCAGCAGCAGCGCCCACCCGACGTACAGCGGTTGCCAGTAGCCCGCGAGGTCGGTCAGCCCGAACGTCCGCGCCTCGGTCGAGGGCGCTCGGCCGAACAGCCGGTCCACGGCGAAATCGCTGCGACGCACCGTCACCCACGGCATCGACCGCGCCGAGATCAGCAGGATCAGGCCGGCGATCGCCAGCACCGCCGCCTTCGCGTGGTCACGGCCGAACCGGCTGCCGTCGGCGGCTTCCTCCGCAGTCGAGGTGATCTTCACGGCGCACATCCTGACAGCGCCCCGAAAGACCGTCCACCCCATCGAATCGCCTGCGGGGTACGGCTACCACTACCCCGAACCGGCCGTCTGCCCGTAGTGCGCCGGGCACCCCCGTACTGGCCTGCTCGACGGCATGAACCTCACCCGCAGTGGCCGCGTCGCCGCGCTGTGCTGGGCGGTGGCCGCACCGGTGTTCCTGGTGGCCAGCCTGATCACCGGGCTGCGCTGGCGCGAGCCGACCTACAGCTGGGCCGCCCACAACATCAGCGACTTCGGCAACGTCCACTGCGGGACCTGGGACACCACCCGGCCCGTCTCGGCTGCTCGCCCTGGCATCCGCTGATGAACGCCGCGATGCTGACCACCGCCGTCCTGCTCGCCACCGGGCTGCTGCTGACCTGGCAGCTTCTCGGTCGGGGTGGCGAACTCCACGGTGCTCGGCCGGTGGCGACGGCTCTCCCTCGCCGCCGGGCTCACGGCGCTGGTCGGCACCGTGCTGTTCGTCGCCCAGCAGGGCACCGGCATCGGGGTGGGCGGCATGGAACGAGTAGCCGTGCTGCCCTTCCCCCTCTGGGCCTGCTGCCTCGGAGTCCTCCTTGCCGAAACCCCCAACCGCGCGATCTTGCACTTCTGCGCCCACATAAGGGGCAGTCCACGCAGGAAGGCGACCGAAGCTGCAAGATCGCCGGGGGTGGAGGGTGGGCTAGCGGGCGTCGATCTCGTTGATCTTCTCGGCGCCGAAGGTCTCGCGGAGTAGGCGTACCGCCTGCTCCTCACTTGACTCCCGGGCGGTCTTCTCATCGATGATCTCGTCCAGCGGCTCGTCGCCCGGGTCGAACCCCTCGAAGGCCGGTGCCGGGGCCGGTGCCGCACCGCCGGGCCGGCCGGCCCGCGCCGGGCCGTCGAAGTCCGGGTCGTAGGGCGGCTCGCCGGCCCATTCGGCGTCCGCGACGGGCCGGGCTGCCGCTCCGGTACGCGCACCGCGCCCCGCCGCCGCCGCGCGAGCCGCGGCGATGGCGCTGCTCACCGGGGCGCCACCGGCTGGCGCCGGCTGCCGGGCCGCCGGTGTCGAGTTACCCCGTCCGCCCGGCTTACCGCCACCGGCCGCCGCCCCGGGACCGCCCGAACCGCCTGGCCCGGTGCCGTTCGTCCCAGCGCCGTTGGTGCTGCCACCGTCGTTCGCGACGCTGCCGTTCGCGACGCTGCCGTTCGCGACGCTGCCGTTCGTGCCAGCGCCGTTCGCGACGCTGCCGTTCGCGACGCTGCCGTTCGTGCCAGCGCCGTTGGTGCCGCTACCGTTCGCGCCGGTCGACGCCAGCACGGAGGGGGAGCTCGACTCATTTCCCGCCGACGCGCCGCCGGGGCGGGCGGCCTCCGGCCAGTCCTCGTCGTCCGTAGCCTCGGGGGCGGGGGCGGCACCGCCGGGGCGGGCCGCCTCCGGCCAGTCGCCGTCGTCGTCCGCCGCCGGGGCGGGCGACGCTGCACCCTGCCCACCAGCTCCGGGACCACCGGACCCCGCGCCGACACCGCCCCGCGAGGCCGACCCGGCAGCGCCGGTCGGGTTCACCGCGGTGGACAGCGCGTTCGTCGGACCGGCAGCAGCGGTCGAGGCGTTGGACGCAGCACTCCCCGGCCCGGCTGCGTTCGAGCCAGGCACGGCGTTCGAGCCTGGTTCTGCGCTGAAGCCTGCCGGATCCGAGCCGGGCGCGGCGTTCGAGCGTGACGCGGGATTCGAGCCAAGCGCCGCGTTCGAACCAGGCACGTTCGAACCAGGCACGTTCGAACCAGGCACGTACGAACCAGGCACGTTCGAACCAGGCACGTACGAACCAGGCACGTACGAACCAGGCACGTACGAACCAGGCACGTTCGAACCAGGCACGTTCGAACCAGGCACGTACGAACCAGGCACGTTCGAGCTGGTTGCGGCTGGCGGCGCGCTCGTCGGGGCGGCGGCAGTCGGGGTCGCAGGCGGCGGCGCGGCGGGTCGGGCCGGTGCGGTGGGCTGCGAGCGCGGTGGGCCGGACAGAGACGTGCCGCCCCGCTCGCCAGCCACCTCGCAGCGGATCTGCCAGCGTCCGCCCAACTCCTCGTAGAGCGCGTCGGTGAGCACCGCCGCGTGATCGGCCATCATCTTGGCCAGCACGGAGGACTTCACGGTCAACACCAGCATGTCGCCGTCGAGTTCGCGGACCACCGCGTCGCGCATCAGGGCGGCGATCCGCTTGTTGGTCCGGTTGACCTTGCCGACCACGTCGGGCCAGACCCGGCGTACGGCGACCGCGTCCAGCGCAGGGGCCGGCGCATCCGGGCGGGGTGGCGCGGGGGTCGCCGGGTCGGGCAGCACGGCCGACGGCGGCACCACCCGACGCAGGGTCGGCGAGCCGGTGCCCGGTCCGGCGGGCGAGACGGCCGCCGCTGCGGACGTCGGGGCAGCGGCCGACGCGCCGGGCGACACCGGAATCGGTGAGTCCGCACCCAAGGGCGCGTGCGAGCCTCGGATGCCCGCGTCGGTGGCGGCCGAGCCAGCAACGCCAGCGGCAGCGGCCGAGCCGGCAGCGCCGGCGGCAGCGGCCGAGCCAGCAACGCCAGCGGCAGCGGCCGAGCCGGCAGCGCCGGCGGCACCAGGGACGGCAGCGGCCGAGGCGGCGGAACCGGTGGTCCGCGGGGCCGGGGATGCCGTCGGGTCGACATCCCACGGCGGTGCGGAGGTCGGGGCGTCGGCGGGTGCGGGGCTTGCGGCAGCCGGGACCGGAGGGGCGTGCTGTGGGCGTACCCCTGGGGTCGTCGCTGGCGCGGAGGCGGCGGCCGGCGGCGCGTCGGTGCCGGCCAGGGTGAGCCGGCGTTCCATCCGTTCGAGGCGCTGGAGCAGGCCACCGGTGGAGTCGTCCACGCCGGGGAGCAACATGCGGGCGCAGATCAGCTCCAGCAGCAGGCGGGGCGCGGTGGTGCCGCGCATCTCCACCAGGCCGTCGTGGACGATGTCGGCGCAGCGGGAGAGCGTGCCCTGGCCGAGCTGCGCGGCCTGGGCGGCCATCCGCTCGATCTGGTCGGCCGGGCCGTCGATGAGGCCCTTCGCGGCGGCGTCCGGTACCTGCTGGATGACGATGAGGTCGCGCAACCGTTCCAGCAGGTCGGAGGCGAACCGGCGCGGGTCGTGCCCGGCCTCGGCGACCCGGTCGACGGTGGCGTACGCGGCGGCGCCGTCACCGGCGGCCAGCGCGTCGCACATCTCGTCGATCAGTGCGGCGTCGGTGACGCCGAGCAGCGCTGCCGCGCGGGCGTAGCTGACGCCCTCCGGACCTGCGCCGGCGATGAGCTGGTCGAGCACCGAGAGGCTGTCCCGGGCGCTGCCGCCACCGGCGCGCACCACCAGCGGAAAGACCGCCGGCTCGACGGTGACGCCCTCGGCCTGGGTGAGCTGTTCGAGGTACGGGCGCAGCACCTTCGGCGGGATGAGCCGGAACGGATAGTGGTGGGTCCGCGAGCGGATCGTGCCGAGGACCTTCTCCGGCTCCGTGGTGGCGAAGATGAACTTGACGTACTCCGGCGGCTCCTCGACGAGCTTGAGCAGGGCGTTGAAGCCCTGGGTCGAGACCATGTGCGCCTCGTCGATCACGTAGATCTTGAAGCGGCTGCTGGCTGGCGCGAAGAACGCGCGCTCGCGCAGCTCACGGGCGTCGTCGACACCACCGTGGCTGGCCGCGTCGATCTCGATCACGTCGATCGAGCCGGCGCCGTCGGTGGCCAGTGAGCGGCACGACTCACACTTGCCGCACGGCTCCGGGGTGGGGCCCTGCTCGCAGTTGAGCGAGCGGGCCAGGATCCGGGCGCTGGAGGTCTTGCCGCAGCCACGGGGGCCGGAGAAGAGGTAGGCGTGGTTGAGCCGGCCGCTGCGCAGCGCCTGCGACAACGGCTCGGTGACGTGCTCCTGCCCGATGACCTCGGCGAAGGTACGTGGCCGGTACTTGCGGTAGAGCGCCAGCGTCACTCGTCCCGCCTCCTCTCGACCGAGCCATTCTGCGCCGGTCGGGCGCGGGTGACCACCCACCCCGCCGGGCAGCTTGGGTTACCCCGGGTTGCCGCGCTTGATCGACTCCACCTCGGCGACGTGGCGGTATCCACAGCCCAGAACAGCCCCACATCGGCGACCTGGAGTGGCTCAAGGCCCCGGAGACAAAAAGGCCTCCCGTGCACCCGGCAGAGCTCGCTTATCCTTGCTGCCTTCCGGCCCTGGGGAGGTTCACGAGATACCGCCGCACGGGAGGTGACGCCAACCCTACCCGACGGCCCGTCGATCTTCAGGGGGTGGTGGGGTGTCCCGGCCGGCGGCGGCCTGTATCCTGGCTCGCGGAGGATTCGCCTAGAGGCCTAGGGCGCACGCTTGGAAAGCGTGTTGGGTTTACACCCTCACGAGTTCGAATCTCGTATCCTCCGCTCGAAGCAACACCCCAAAGGTGCAGGTCAGGGCCGGTCTCAGGACCGGCCCTGATGATCTTTAGGGGCCTGGTAGGGGCGAGCGTCATTCAGCGGTCCATCAGACGGCGCAAGCCGCACGACCGAGGCACCGTTCCGCTTCCCGCCGAGGCGGGTACGCACGCCGTCGACGTACCCCTCTTCGTACGTCGGCTTGGGACCCTCGTCCATCTGACGCCACCGCGTCAGACCGTCCGCGTAGCCCTGCGCCATGCCCACCTCAACCCCACGGGCGAACTCCGCCCGGCGCGCTTGATCGAGCTCAGCCGCCGCCTGATCGCGCACGTGCCTCTCCCGCACCATCGCGAGCTCCGCCTCGTCTCGCCGCCCCTGCTCTCGGGACCACTCAATCAGCTGCGCCCGCTCGGCCACCATCGCCTCCATCGCGATCGTCAAACGGCCCGCGACCCCAGCGGTCTCCGTGAGCTGCCGTCGCTGCGCCCGCAGCTCCGACCCGACTTCGCCCACACGGCGCACCGCCCCGCCGACCGCTAGGAGGATCACCGTCCCAGCGCCGCACACGATCGTGCCGATCTGAGCGAGCGCGTGCGCCTGGTCGACGACGGGCGCGGCGTACCACTGGGTGCAGACCACCACAGCGAGCGAGCCAACAGCACCGGCCGCTGCGGCCGCTGCCGCCACGTGAATGCGTGTAGTTGACATTCGATGACCTTTCCCCGTGAAGCCGTCCGGCCAGCGGCAACGAGACCGCAGCGGGAGGCTCCCCAATCGGACCGGCCCATGGTTGCGCAGCAGACGATCTTGCGCAGTACCCCGTTCATCCAAAGAGGACCCGCAGCTGGAGAGTCGTACAGGTTTGCAGTCATTCACGCTGCGTCATTTGCGAAATGCGATGAGTGAGGCGAGTGGGGCCAACTCCGCAAATCCCGACCGAACGCATGTTCTAAAAAACAAGATCGCCGATCATGACGTGCTGAGCTCGGTCCGATCAGCCGGATATACGCCCCGTAGCCGACCGCCAAGCGTGACCACGAGCACCGACACCACTGCCCCTGGCTCGATACCCAACCGGGCCCGCTCCGCCTCCGTCGGCATCCGCGACCGCACCCGAGCGCCGCGCGGCACCGCCACCACCTCGCGAGGCTGCTCATCGACGACCCGTGTGCCGTAGCCGGGCTCGGTGACCACCAGGCCATCCAGGCGCAGCGTTGCGAGAGTTCGGCGGATCGTCTCCCGGCCGACGCCGTACTCACCCTCCAGCGTCCGTATCGACGGCAGCATGGCACCCGGGCGTAGGTCGCGGGAAGCGATCTGACCACGCAGGATATCGGCGATTTGCAGGTAGGCAGGCCGACCACTGTGGGGATCGAGCACGTCCGCACGGTACGTACGCAACCGGGTCGAGGTTCCCCGGACCCGGGGGCCCCGGGGCCCCCGGTACGCCCAGAGAGCCCAGTTGACGCGACTGGGTTCTCTGGGTAGTGCCGCCGCCTCCGACCCGCGTCGAGGGGCACCCCAGGGTATCGGGACGCACCGACACCGGTCACTGCGCCAGCCGGCCAGGGGTGAGTACCCTCGATGCCGACCGGCATGATTCGACCCGGCAAGGAGGCAGGGTGACCCCCAACCCGCTGGCCAAGATGCGAAGGCTCGCCGCAGCCCTGCACGACCTACGCACCAGCCACGGCTACAACCACGCCGAACTCAGTCGCAAGTCCGGCATCAGCGCGTCAGTGATCAGCCGCATCGAGAACCCTGTCAACGACCTGCGCCGCGCGAACCTCCTGTCCGTCCGCCGGCTCCTCGACGCGCTGGAAGTGCCGCGCAACAGCCAAGAGTGGGCCGCCATCGAGAGCTACACCGAGGACGCCTCAGCCGCCCGCTGGTGGGACGCCGCACCGTACTCCCGAATGGGCGACGGGCAGCGCATCTCGGCGCTCATCGAGGCGGGAGCCGCCTCGGTTTGGGACTACGCGGGCTTACTCTTGCCTGGCGTCGTGCAGACGGCGGCGTACGCGCGCCATCGCATCCTGGCGGTGGCGGGAGATAACCCGGCCGCCGATCCGGAGCCGATCGTCGCCGGTCGCCTGGAGCGACAGCGGCGAGTCGTTACCGAAGGGTCGACCGAGTACACCCTGGTCTTGGAGGAACAGGCGATCCGTCGCCATCCGGTCCCGGCACCCGTGATGCGGGAGCAGCTCGAACATCTACTGTCACTGATCGGCGACGGCGTGAGTATCCGCGTTGTGCCCGTCGACGCCCATCTCGATGATGGGTTCGCGCCCCGGGCGCCGTTCGCCCATGTGTCATACCCCGATCCGCTGGATCCGCCGATCGTAGGAGTGGACAACGCCGCGGTCCGCGTTTCCCTTGTCACCGACCCGGTCGAGGTGACGGCGTATGCGCAGCTGCACCTGCGGCTGCTTCGTGCCGCACTGTCTGACGCGGACAGTGCGGCGCTTATCCGCGAGGTGTCCAGTTCACTGGCCACCACGATCTGAGGAGACCTCTATGTCCGACCCGCGCCAGTTCACCAACCGCACCAACGCCCGGTTCAGCAAGTGGATGAAGAGCCCATCGTCGGGGCCGAACGAAGGCTGCCTGTACGTCTCCAGCGCCGCTGACGGCTCCGGCGACGTCGCCCTGGCCGACAGCAAGGCGGGGCCTGACGCGCCGATCCAGATCCTCAACCGCGTCGAGTGGACAGCGTTCATTGACGGAGCAAAGGCGGGGGCATTCGACCACATCTGAGCTGTTTCACCGTGAAGGCCGGCACCGGTTGGTGCCGGCCTTCATCTATATCGCTCAGCGTGGCCCCCTTGTGACCTTGGGCGCAGAATGCCAGGGTGGTAGATGCCGGAGCGAATTATGCCGGCACACAGGATGCGGCAGCACAGATCCTCAGCACCCGAACCTGCCGCGGTCGCATCCACCAGCCGGGCACGGCGTGAGTTGCCCTGTGTCAAGCCGCCGCAAGTTGATCTTGTCTGATCAGCTGTTGGAGGGCTCTGTGGTGGTCT
>NZ_JBNCKT010000061.1:0-34539 GCF_049841675.1 Micromonospora sp. DT4 | reverse complement strand
CGCGAAGCCGCCCGACGCATCAACGCCGAACGACTTCTCACTGCGTAGCCGTCCAGTTACCCGACAGTCTCTGAGGGTGGGCCGAAGGCGCCGATAGTCCTGTTCACCCCGGCTGGGACCGGCCGTCACCACGCCCGGCCGTCGACCCGCGCTCGGCCAGCTCGTCGGCGTCGAGCAGGCCGCGGTCGAGCCGACCGGACCGGTACGCGGCCCGGCCGATCATCTGTGCCGCGACCGGCGCGGTGGCCAACTGGAAGACCGCCACCAGCAGGATCATGCCGAGGTCGGCCGGGGACCGCAGCCGCAGCGCAATCCCGAGCAGCAGCAGGAGCAGGCCCAGCACCTGGGGCTTGGTGGCCGCGTGCATCCGGGACAGGGCGTCCGGAAAGCGCAGCACGCCGATGCCGGCGGCCAGGGCGAGCAGCGCGCCGGCGACCAGGCAGGCCGCGCCGAGCCAGTCGGCGATCGTCGCGAGCGCGTCCGGCATCACGACCGCTCCCGGACGGCGAAGCGGACCAGCGAGACCGATCCGACGAAGCCGAGCAGGGAGAGCACCACCAGCACGGGCAGCGTGGTGGCGTGCCGGTTGACCGCGGCCTCCGCGCCCACCGCGCCCACCATGGTGGCGAGCAGCATGTCCGCGGCGATCACCCGGTCCAGCAGCGAGGGACCCCGGTAGAGCCGGACCAGCGCGAGCAGCGCCGTCACCGACAGCAGGGCGGTGAGGATGACGGCCAGGAACGTGATCATTGGGAGGTTCCCCTCTCGACGGGACCGGGTTCGACGCGGCGCAGCTCCGCCGCGCTGCCCACCGCCCGGACGATCCGGCGCTCGACGTCGAGGGTGCGGTCCCGGGCGAGCGCCAGGTCCGCCGGACCGTGGGTGTCCAGCACGTGCAGGTAGAGCGTCGCGGACTCCCGGTCCAGCTCGAGGACCAGCGTGCCGGGCACCAGCGAGACCGCCTCGGCGGTGAGCGCCAGGTTCAGGTCCGTACGCACCCGCAACGGGACGGCGATGATCGCCCCGCGGGGTCGGTAGCCGGGTTGCACGGCGATCCGGGCGACGTGCAGGCTCGCGGTGACCAGTTCGACGGCGAACCGACCCGCGAACGCCAGCAGCGCCCCCGGTCGCAGCCGACCCCCGAAGGTGACCGCCGGCAGTGGGAAGAACAGCAGGACCGCGCCGCCCACCAGCAGGCCGCCGATGATGTTCGCCAGGTTGAGGTCACCCCAGAGCAGGTTCCAGACGAGCACCAGCCAGCCCAGCGCCAGCGTCTGGTCCCGCCGACGCCCGAGTCGACCGCCCCGGGTCGGGTCAGCGCCCGTCGGGGGCGTGCCGCGCGGGCCCGTCACGGCACGCCGCCGGGCAGGACGGCCCGCACGTACGGCGTACGCGCGAGCAGGTCGGTGGCCGCGTCGGCGGTGACGTCGAAGAGCGGACCGGCCAGCACGGTCAGCGTCAGCCCCAACGCGACCAGGGCGACCGTCGCGCCGACCATCATGGCGGGCAACCGGACGGTGGGCTCGTCCGCGTCGATCCGGGGTGCCCGCCAGAACGCGATGTTCCACACCCGGGAGGCCACGTACAGGGTGAGCAGGCTGGTGAGCGTCCCGGCCGCCACCAGCGTCGCGGGCAGCGCCCCACCGGCCGCCACCCCGGCCTGGAGCAGGCCGAGCTTGCCCAGGAACCCGGAGAACGGGGGCACCCCGGCGAGGTTCATCGCCGGTACGAAGAAGAGGACACCCAGCAGGGGCGCCATCCGGGCCAGCCCGCCGAGGCGGCGCAGGTCGGTGCTGCCGGCGCGCTCCTCGACCAGCCCGGCGACCAGGAACAGGGTCGTCTGGATGGTGATGTGGTGCACCACGTAGAAGATCGCGCCGGCGAGACCGGCCGCGGTGCTCAGCGCCACCCCGAAGATCATGTAGCCGATGTGGCTGACCAGCGTGAACGAGAAGAGCCGCTTCATGTCCGACTGCGCCACCGCACCGAGGATGCCGACCACCATGGTCAACCCGGCGACGACCATGAGCAGGTCGTCGACCTGGCCGCCCGGGAACAGCAACGTCTCGGTACGGATGATCGCGTACACGCCCACCTTGGTGAGCAGCCCCGCGAACACGGCGGTGACCGGGGCGGGAGCCGTGGGATAGCTGTCCGGCAGCCAGGCCGACAGCGGAAAGACCGCGGCCTTGATCGCGAACGCGAGCAGCAGCATCAGTTGCAGGGTCACCCGGACGTTGTCCGGCAGTCCGTCGAGGCGCTGGGCGAGCTGCGCCATGTTGAGCGTGCCGGTGGCCGCGTACACCAACCCCACCGCGGTCAGGAAGATCATCGAGGAGAGGATGCTGACCACCACGTACGTCGAGCCGGTGCGGATGCGCGTCTCGGTGCCGCCCAGCGTGATCAGCACGAAGCTGGCCGCGAGCAGGATCTCGAAGCCGACGAACAGGTTGAACAGGTCGCCCGCCAGGAACGCGTTGGTGACGCCCGCGGTGAGCACCAGATAGGTCGGGTGGAAGATGACCACCGGCGCGCTCTCGCTGGTCTCGCTGCGACCCTGGCCGATGGAGTACAACAGCACGCAGAGGGTCACCGCCGAGGACACCACCAGCATCAGCGCGGCCAACTGGTCGGCCACCAGCACGATGCCGACCGGCGGCGGCCACCCGCCGACCGCGAGCACCACCGGGCCGTGCCGGTACGCCCGTACCAGCAGCACCACCGCGACGGTGAACGTCACCGTCAGGCAGAGCACGCTGACCGTACGCTGCACCCGGGGACGGTTGGCCAGCAGCAGGGTCAGCGCCGCGCCGAGCAGCGGCAGCACCACGGGCAGCGGCAGGAGTCTGCTCACGACGTGCCGTCCCCTCTGCCGCGTCGTAGTCGGCGGCGGGCGGGCTCCGGGTCGACCTGCTCCGGGTCGCTGCCCGGGCCCTCCCCGCCACGGTCGACGGCGGCCGCCTCGTACTGCTCGGCACGGTGGATGATCTGACGGTCCTCCAGGTCGTCCGGCACCTCGTCGTCGCCGGTGAGATACCAGCTCCGGTACGCCACGGCGAGCAGGAACGCGGTGAACCCGAACGTGATCACGATGGCGGTCAGCACCATCGCCTGCGCCAACGGATCACTCATCCGGTCCACCGGGCCGGTGCCCACGACCGGAGCGCCACCCGATCGGCCACCCAGCAGGATCAGCAGGTTGACTCCGTTGCCGAGCAGGAGCACGCCGAGCAGGATCCGGGTGAGGCTGCGCTCCAGCAGCAGGATCACGCCGCACCCGGCGAGCACCGCGACGGCGAGCACCAACACCAACGTGGGCCCGGCGCCACCGGCCGTCATGGCCGGTCACCCTTGTCGACGGCCAGACCGCCGCTCGCCGTGCCCGTGGCCTCGATGTGCCGATCCACCTCGGCGCCGAGACTGCGCAGGATGTCCAGCAGCAGCCCGATCACGATCAGGTACACACCGATGTCGAAGAAGAGCGACGTGACCAGGTGGGCGTCACCGACCAGCGGCAGGGGGACGTCGAGCTTGGCGCTCTCCAGCACCGATCCACCGGCCAGCAGCGCCACCGTGCCCGTACCCACCGCCAGGGCCAGCCCCGCGCCGAGGATGAGGCCGGCGCCCACCGGGGCGGCATCGGTCAGCTCGTACCTGCCGCCGGCCAGGTAGCGGACCACCAGCGCGAGACCGGCCACCAGGCCGCCCGAGAACCCGCCGCCCGGCGCGTTGTGCCCGGAGAAGAGCAGGAACAGCGAGAACAGCACCACCGTGTGGAAGATCAGTCGGATGACCACCTCGAGCACGATCGAACGCTGCTCCTCGTAGAGGGTTGGGCCACCCCGCAACCAGACGGGCCGGTGGGGCGGTGCGGCGGCCTCAACGGACTCCGGCCGGCGCGGCCTGGGCCCGGTGCGGGACCTCTCGAAGATCAGGCTGGCCACCCCGGTCGCGGCCACCACCAGCACCGACACCTCCCCCATGGTGTCCCAGGCCCGGATGTCGACCAGGGTCACGTTGACCACGTTGCGGCCGTACCCCTCGCCCACCGCGAGGGCCGGGAAGACGGTGGAGACGTCCGGCGCGCGGCGGGCGCCGGCCGCGACGAGGGCGAGCCCGCCCGCCACGACGCCCATCGCGACGCCGATCACCCGACGGGCCCACCGGCTGCGGCGCAGCGGCCGGGCCGAGAAACTCCGCGGCAGGCGGCGCAGCACCAGCACGAACACCGCGATGGTCGCGGTCTCCACCAGGAACTGCGTGAGCGCGAGATCCGGCGCGCCGCCCAGGATGAACAGCATGGCGCTGCCGTAGCCGGTCACGCCGACCAGCAGCATCGCGGTCAACCGTCGGCGCGCGCCGACGGCGAGCAGCGCGGCCACCGCGATCACCACCACGACCACCGGTTGCAGCGGGTTGTCCCAGAGCGGCAGCCGGGCCCGCCACGGCCCGGCGGCGAGCATCGCCCCACCGGGCAGCACCACGAGGACGACGAGAATGATGCCGAGGTACTGCGGCAGGGAACCCCGTTGCGTCGCGCCGGTGACCCCGACGGCGAACCGGTCGAACCGGCCGATGGTCCACTCGTACCCCTGATTGCCGCCGACCGGGGAACGGAGCCGGGCCAGCACGGGGGCGAGCGGCCCGCGCAGCGCGAACAGCAGGATGCCGCCGGCCAGCGCGAGCACGGACAGGCCGAGCGCCGCGGTCGGTCCGGGCCAGAGCGTCAGGTGCGCGTCGAGGGTGCCCAGCAGCTCGGCGTACGGACTCAGCAGGCCGTCCAGCACGCCGGCGGCGGGTCCGGCGAGCAGCCCGACGACGGCGAGCACGGCCGGCGGGAGCAGCATCGACGCGGCGATCGGCGCCGGTGGGACCGGTTCGACGCCCGACCGGTCGGCGAACGCGCCCCAGAGGAAACGGGCGCTGTACGCGACGGTGAGCACCGTTCCGGCGACCAGCCCGGCGAGGAGCACCGGATCGTGGGTGAACGCCGCGAACACCGCCTCCTTGGCGACGAACCCGACCAGCGGCGGCACCCCCGCCATCGACGCCGCCGCCAGCACCGCGACCCCGAACAGAGGCCGGGACCAGCGCCGCAGCCCGGACAACTCGCGCAGATCGCGGGTCCCGGCGCCGTGGTCGATGACGCCGACGACCAGGAACAGCGCCGCCTTGAACAGGGCGTGCGCCAGCAGCATCGCCGTGCCGGCCAGCGCGGCCTCCGGCGTTCCCGCGCCGGTCACCGCGACGAGCAGGCCCAACTGGCTGACCGTCCCGTACGCGAGCAGCAGCTTGAGGTCGTTCTGTCGCAGCGCCGCCCAACCGGCGACGAGCATGGTCGCCACCCCGACGATGAGGACCAACGGTCGCCACGGACCCACCGTGGCGAGCACCGGAGCGAGCAGCCCGACCAGGTAGACGCCGGCCTTGACCATGGCGGCGGCGTGCAGGTACGCGCTGACCGGGGTGGGTGCCGCCATCGCGACCGGAAGCCAGGAGCTGAACGGGAGCACCGCCGACTTGGACAGGGCTCCGGTCAGGATCAACAGCACCGCCGTGACGAGGTAGCCACCGCCGGGCAGTGGATGCGTGGCGATCTCGGACCAGCGGTAGGTGCCGGCGTGCTCGCCCAGCAGGATGAACCCGACCAGCATGGCCAGCCCGCCCAGCGTGGTGACGGTCAGCGCCTGCGCCGCCGCCCAGCGGCTGGCCCGGCGTTCGGTGCTGTGCCCGATCAGCAGGTAGGAGAAGATCGTGGTCAGCTCCCAGCCGACGTAGAGCAGCAGCAGGTCGTCGGCGAAGACCAGGACGAGCATCGCGCCGGCGAAGGCGACCAGGATGGCGGCGAACTGGGCCATCCCAGGGGCGTCGGCGTCGAAGTACCGGGCGCTGTAGACCAGCACCAGCGCGCCGACGCCGCCGACCAGCAGGGTCATGAGCCAGGAGAGCGTGGTGACGCGAAGCGCGATGTCGAGGCCCAACTGCCCGATCCACGGGTACGTCTCGACCACCGCGCCGCCGTGCCCCACGGCCGGGGTACGGGCCAGCGCCCACCCGAACGCGGCGGCCGGCGCGAGCGCCAGCGGATAGCACGCGCGCGGACCCCACCACCGGACGAGGAGCGGAGCTACGAGGGCCGCCACGAGGTGGAGGATGAGCAGTACCAGCACTCGCACTCCCGATCGAGGTGGCCGACGCTCGTGCTGCGGTGGCGTCTAGGGCCGATCACACGCCAGATCCCCGCCCGGTGGACGGTTTTGCCGGAATTAGTCACCTATGCGGCGCGAATGTGCGAATGTCTGCGGCGCCGCGTCCGCCGCCGGCGGCGTCTCGATGCTGACCGGCCAGCGGCCTGCCGCGCGGCGGCACCGGCCAGCGGCCTGCCGCGCGGCGGCACGCGGGGGCGGCAGCGACTCATTGGCGGACAGTCGACGCGGGTGGCGGTCAGCGCAGCAGGGCGTCGCCGACGGGCAGCGCGTCGTCGAGGTCCTGATCGCCCCGGCGCAATTCGGCCAGCAGGTCGACGCGGCCGAGCTGGCGGGCGACCTTCGCGACGACCCGCTCCGCGACTGCGAGGGACCGCATCGAGAGCAACCGCCCCCGACTCTCCCGGCGCAACACGAAGTAGTGCACGGCGACGCGGACCTGACCCCGGTCGGCGGCGCTGGCCCGGGCGGTGGAGACGACCAACTCCCGCAAACAGCCGGCGAGACGCTCGGCGAGTTCCAGCTCGGGCCCGTGCAGGCCGCCGCGGAGCGTGGCGAGGTGACTGTCGACCTTGCGGATCAGCACATCGGTGCCGGGCTCGACGTGTCGCGGCTCGCCGGTCATCCGATCCCTCCCACCCGGTTCGCGTTGCGGGTGAAGTTACTTTATGTTGCTCCTTGCAAGCAAGCAGTTAAGTGAGACTTAACGTGTTAATGGCGCATCACGCGCAATTTCCACACAGCGCGGCACGATCCGTCGTGGGCCGCTCGTGGTTGTCGTACCGGCGGGGCACGATGGACCGATGAGCGGGGCAGCCGTGGGCAAGGGCGAGGTGCTGGGCGGGTTCGGTCCCGCCACCCGCGCCTGGTTCGACGCCGCCTTCGCCGCACCCACCGCCGCCCAGACCGGTGCCTGGCGGTCGGTCTCCGCCGGCCGTAACGCCCTGGTCGTGGCGCCCACCGGTTCCGGCAAGACGCTCGCGGCCTTCCTCTGGTCGCTCGACCGGCTGGCCCGCGAGCCCGCGCCGACCGAGGCGCGGCAGCGGTGCCGCGTGCTCTACGTCAGCCCGCTCAAGGCCCTCGCCGTCGACGTCGAACGCAACCTGCGCGCCCCGCTGGCCGGCATCCGGCAAGCAGCGACCCGGCTCGGCGTCCCGCCGCCCGACATCACCGTCGGGATGCGTACCGGTGACACGCCGGCCGACGAGCGACGGGCCTTCGCCCGCACTCCACCGGACATCCTCATCACCACGCCCGAGTCCCTGTTCCTGCTGCTCACCTCCGCCGCCCGCGATTCGCTGCGCGGCGTCCAGACGGTGATCGTCGACGAGGTGCACGCGGTGGCCGGCAGCAAGCGCGGGGCCCACCTCGCGCTCTCCCTGGAACGCCTCGACGAGTTGCTGCCCACCCCGGCACAACGGATCGGCCTCTCCGCCACCGTCCGGCCGATCGACGCCTGCGCCCGGTTCCTCGGCGGCGCCCGGCCGGTCGACGTCGTGCAGCCGGCCACGGCGAAGACCATCGAGGTCAGCGTGCAGGTCCCCGTGGAGGACATGACCCGCCTCGACGAGCAGGAGCAGCCACCCGAGGACGCCCTCGGCGGGCCCGGGCCACGCCGTGCCTCGATCTGGCCGGCCGTCGAGGAGCGGGTCTTCTCGCTGATCGGGCAGCACCGCTCCACCATCGTCTTCACCAACTCCCGCCGCAGCGCCGAGCGCCTGTGCGCGCGGCTCAACGAGCTGGCCGCCGAGGAGGCGGCCACCGCCGCGGTCGCCCCCGCGTCGGGCGGGGGCGCGATCGTCGTACCGCAGGGGTTGTCGGCGGGCGACGAGCCGGCGGCCGACGGCGACCCGACGCCCGGCGCGCAGCGGTGGGGTGGCCCGGCCGGCCCGGCGCGCAACCGGCCGCCGGCCGAGGTGATGGCGCAGTCCGGCGCGGCGGCCGGGGCCGCGCCGGTGATCGCCCGCGCGCACCACGGCAGCGTCTCGCGGGAGGAGCGCAAGCACATCGAGGAGGCGCTCAAGTCCGGCCAGCTCCCGGCGGTCGTGGCGACCTCCAGCCTGGAGCTGGGCATCGACATGGGCGCGGTCGACCTGGTGGTGCAGATCGAAGCCCCGCCGAGCGTCGCCGCCGGCCTGCAACGCGTCGGCCGGGCCGGGCACCAGGTGGGCGCGGTCTCCCGCGGGGTGGTCTTCCCCAAGCACCGCGGCGACCTGCTGTCCTGCGCGGTGGTCGCCGAGCGGATGACCGACGGCGCGATCGAGGAGCTGCACTACCCGCGCAACCCACTGGACGTCCTGGCCCAGCAGATCGTCGCGATGGTGGCGCTAGAGCCGTGGCAGGTCGGCGATCTGGCCGTACTGGTCCGGCGGGCCGCGCCCTTCGCCGAGCTGCCGGATTCCGCCCTGCACGCCGTCCTGGACATGCTCTCCGGTCGCTACCCGTCCACGGCGTTCGCCGAACTGCGTCCCCGACTGGTCTGGGATCGGGCCAGCGACCAGCTCACCGGTCGCCCTGGCGCGCAGCGGTTGGCGGTGACCAGCGGCGGCACGATCCCCGACCGGGGCCTGTTCGGGGTCTTCCTGGCCGGCGCGGAGCGGGCCGCCCGGGTCGGCGAGCTGGACGAGGAGATGGTCTACGAGTCGCGCGTCGGCGACGTCTTCCTGC
Organism: Micromonospora sp. DT4; assembly: GCF_049841675.1. Lineage (NCBI taxonomy): Bacteria > Bacillati > Actinomycetota > Actinomycetes > Micromonosporales > Micromonosporaceae > Micromonospora > Micromonospora sp. DT4. The sequence goes on along the minus strand of NZ_JBNCKT010000061.1, from coordinate 25,666 downwards.
TCGGCTCGTCCTCCTGGCGCATCGAAGAGATCACGCCCGACCGGGTGCTGGTCTCCCCCGCTCCGGGTCAGGCCGCGCGGATGCCGTTCTGGAAGGGCGACCAGCTCGGCCGTCCGGTGGAGCTGGGTCGGGCCATCGGCGCCCGGGTACGCACCCTGCTGCGGCTGAGCGACGAGGCGGCGCTGGCCGCGCTGCGCGAGGGCGGGCTGGACGACTGGGCCGCCACCAACCTGATGGCGTACCTGCGCGACCAGCGGGAGGCCACCCGCTCGCTGCCCGACGATCGCACGGTCGTGGTCGAGCGCTTCCGCGACGAGCTGGGCGACTGGCGACTCGCCGTGCACAGCGTCCTCGGCGCGCGCGTCAACGGGCCCTGGGCCCTCGCCGTGGGCCGCCGGCTGGCCGAGCGGTACGGGGTGGACGCCCAGGTGATGCCCTCCGACGACGGCATCGTGGTGCGCCTCCCGGACACCGCCGACGAGCCACCCGGCGCCGACGTGGTCGTCTTCGAACCCGACGAGATCGCCCAACTGGTCCAGGAGTCGGTCGGCACCTCGGCGCTCTTCGCCGCCCGCTTCCGGGAGTGCGCCGCCCGCTCGCTGCTGCTGCCCCGCCGCGACCCGCGCCGCCGCCAGCCGCTCTGGCAGCAGCGGCAACGCGCCGCGCAACTGCTCGACGTCGCCCGCGAGTACGCCGACTTCCCGGTCACCCTGGAGGCCGCCCGGGAGTGCCTCCAGGACGTCTTCGACCAGCCGGCGTTGGCCGAGCTGATGCGCGACCTCGCAGCCCGCAAGGTCCGCCTCGTGGAGGTGGAGACCAGCGCGCCGTCGCCGTTCGCCCGGTCGCTGCTCTTCGGCTACGTGGGCGCGTTCCTCTACGAGGGCGACGCCCCGCTCGCCGAGCGCCGGGCCGCCGCCCTCGCCCTGGACTCCACGCTCCTCGGTGAGCTGCTGGGCCGGGTCGACCTGCGCGAGCTACTGGATCCGGCGGTGCTCGCCGAGACCGACCGGCAACTGCGCTGGCTCACCGAGCAGCGCCGCCCGCGCGACGCGGAGGACGTGGTCGAGCTGCTGCGGGTGCTGGGCGACCTGAGCGACGCCGAGCTGACCGAGCGGGGCGTGCCGGAGGGCTGGCTGAGCGAGCTGGAGGCCGCCCGCCGGGTGCTGCGGGTGCGGATCGCCGGTGAGCAGCGCTGGGTGGGCATCGAGGACGCCGCTCGACTGCGCGACGCCCTCGGCGTGGCGCTGCCGGTCGGGGTGGCCGAGGCGTACCTCGCCCCGGTGGCCGACCCGCTCGGTGACCTGGTGGCGCGGTACGCCCGCACGCACGGGCCGTTCACCGCCGCCGCCTGCGCGGCCCGCTTCGGGCTCGGCGTCTTCGTGGTCGAGCAGGCGCTGCGCCGCCTCGCCGCCACCGGTCGCGTCGTCTCCGGGGAGTTCACACCCGACACGGCCGGCGCCCAGTGGTGCGACGCCGAGGTGCTGCGGATGCTGCGCCGCCGATCCCTCGCGGCGCTGCGCCGGGAGATCGAGCCGGTGCCACCCCGGGCCCTCGCCACGTTCCTGCCCCGCTGGCAGCAGGTCGGCTCGTCCGCGCGGGGTGTGGAGGCGCTCGCGGCCACGGTGGAGCAGTTGCAGGGCGCCGCCGTGCCGGCGTCCGCGCTGGAACGGCTGGTGCTGCCCGGCCGGGTCGCCGACTACTCCCCCGCCCAACTCGACGAGCTGTGTGCCAGCGGGGAGGTGCTCTGGGCCGGATCGGGGGCGATCTCCGGGGGCGACGGCTGGGTCACCCTGGCGTACGCCGAGGCCGCGCCACTGCTGCTCCCGCCGCCCGACGAGGCGCTGACGCGTACGCCGCTGCACGACGCGGTGCTGGACGCACTCGGCGACGGGCAGGCGCTGTTCTTCCGTGCGCTGGCCGACCGGGTCGGCGCCACCGACGACGCCGCGCTGACCGGGGTCATCTGGGACCTGGTCTGGGCGGGGCACCTCACCAACGACACGCTCGCCCCGCTGCGGGCGGTGCTCGGCGCGGGTGGGGCGCACCGGTCGCGCCCGTCCGCGCCGCGCACCCGCTACCGGCGGCCCGGCCGGGTGGCGCTGCCCACCCGCAGCGGCCCACCGACGGTCGCCGGCCGCTGGTCGCGTCTTCCCGAGCGGGATCTCGACCCGACCAGGCGGGCCGCCGCACTCGCCGACGTCCTGCTGGAACGGCACGGGGTGGTCACTCGGGGGGCGGTCATGGCCGAGCAGGTGGTCGGCGGATTCTCGGCGGTCTACCCGGTGCTGTCGGCGCTGGAGGAACGCGGCGCGGCCCGTCGGGGCTACTTCGTCGAGGGTCTCGGCGCGGCACAGTTCGCGGTGCCGGGCGCGGTGGACCGGCTGCGCGCGCTGGCCGAGCCGACCGACGGCGCGCGGGGCCGCAGCGGGCCGACCAGCGTCCTCGCGGCCACCGATCCCGCCAACCCGTACGGTGCGGCGCTCCCCTGGCCGGAACGCGTCGTCGACTCCGGCGACGGCGCCACCGCCGCGACCGGACACCGGGCCGGCCGCAAGGCCGGCGCCCTGGTGGTGCAGGTGGGCGGCGACCTGGTGCTGTACGTGGAACGCGGCGGCCGGACCCTGCTCTCCTACACCGACGACACCGAGACGCTCGCGACGGCCGGTAAGGCGCTCGCCGACGCCGTCCACTCCGGAGCGTTGGGCGCGATATCGGTCGAGCGGGCCGACGGCGAGGCGGTGCACTCGTCGCCGCTGCGTGACGCGCTGACCGCCGCCGGCTTCCGGGCCACCCCGCGCGGCCTGCGCCTGCGCGGCTGACCCACCCCACGCCGCTGAGCTGCCCCGCGCGACCTCCGCCCACGCGGCTGAGCTGCCCCACGGCCTCCGGGCGTTGCTCACCCGATGCGCGGCGTCCACGCGCGTCGCCCACCCGCCGCACGGGACAGCGGCACGGCAATCGGGCAGCTCTCCCCGTGACGCGGGACGGCGACTGCCCGGCACCACCCCAGCGACGGTGATGCCGGTGAGTCATCAAGATGACTCACCGGCATCACAGCGAAAACCACCATGCCCTCGACCGCCGACGCACGACGCCCGGCGGGTGTCTGGCGTCTGGCGTCTGGCAGTCTCAGCGGAGCCCGTTGAGGACCTTCTCGTAGCGGAGCCGGTCGGCTGCCGGTGTCTTCGCGTCGAGGTAGTTGAGCACCACGGCACCGCGCCGGTACGACTGGCCGCCCCACGTCTCGGCGATGTCGCTCGCGCTGGTCTCGTCGGGGAACACGTAGACGGTGACGCCGTCGGTGGCGACGATCTCGGCACAGCCCAACCCGAGACCGTCCGGCCCGCAGTCGACCGAGCGGTCCTTCGGGTGCGTCACCCGTAGACCGGAGGCCTTGAACGCGTCGACGACCTGCCGGGCACTGGGCGCGCCCGCCGGGCGCTGGGGTAGCACCACCAGTGGCGGACTGGCCGGCCGGCGTTCGACCGGTCCCTGCCGCGGCGCCGACGGCACAGTGGACGGCGCGACGGACCGTGGTGGCGGCGGTGCAGCCCCGTCGGTGCGGGACGGGACCGGCGAGGGATTCGGCACGCTCGGCAGATCGGTGGCCTGGACGGCCGAGGACGGGACCCCGGGGGGCGCACTCGACGGCTCGGTGTCGTCACCACGGCCGCAGCCGGCGATGACGGCAGCGACGACCAGCAGGACCCCGACGGCGGGCAGGCTCCGAAGTGTCACAGGCGCAGTCTGCCCAACCACGCTGGGCGGCGCGAGAGGCCGGTCGGTCACCGCGCTGTCCGCTATCCGCCACCCGGGTCAGCCGGGTCGGCCCGCCCGGGCCGACGCCACCCCACGTGGCGGTGCGCGGACGGACGTTCGGCGACGCGCCACACCAGGCCCTCGTGGTGTACGTCGACTCGGCCGACCGGGTGGCGGTGGCGGTCAACGGCGGTCGGGCGGTGGACATCCTCGGGGTACGCCCGGGTGACCTCCTGCGGGTGGCCGGGTGACATTCGACTATGGAATGCTGCCCCGGTGGGTGAACACGTAGTTCCCGTGGGCTGTCCCTGTTGTGCCTCTCGGACCGGCGGCGGGACCTGCCCGGTCTGTTTCTGGACCGACGACGGTCAGAACGACGCCGACGCCGACGCCGTGCGGGGTGGCGCGAACGGCGACCTGAGCCTGTCGCACGCCCGCCTCAACTACGCCGTGTACGGGGCGAGCCACCCGCGTTACCAGGACATGGTGCGCCCCGCCCGCCCCGACGAGCGCCCCTGAGGAGCGCCCGCCGAGGCGAGGTCGACTCAGCAGACCGGTACGGCCCCGCCGTAGACGGTCGAGACGTACGCGTGGCTGACGTACTGCCCGGTGGCCAGGCGGTTCCACCTGGTGGTGGTGCGGTACGGGCCGGCGACCGACTGGCCGGTGACGTAGCACTGGACCGGCACGTTGGCGAACCGCGCCGCGAGGCCACGGACCGCGTACGAGGTGCTGGGCCCGGTGCGGATGTTGAGCGGCCCGTCGCCCACCACGGCGCGCGGCCCACCGCCGGTCCACAAATAGGCGACGTCCACCCAGGCGTTGGTGGTGAGTTGCAGGCCGTCCCAGAAGGTGCCGTCGGCCAGGTCGATGCCGGCCGGGTTGAGCACCGTACGCCCGAACTGGTCCCGCCCACCGTTGTAGCCGGACTGGTAGGCGGCCTGCGCCTCGGGCCGCCCCTGGGGCAGGTTCTTCCAGTTCTCCCGGACGGCGGACGGGTTCCAGTAGTCGTCGCGGGTGTTCCACGGCCCGACGTCCCAGACCGGGGCGTACTCGCAGCGGGCGCCCGTCGTGGTGCAGACCCGCACGGTGTAGTCGCCGGTGTTGAGCGGCGAGAGACCCCGGCGCGACGGTAGCGCCGCGAAGTGGTCGCGCGGCTGCACGGTGCGGCCGTTGGCGGTCAGTTCGCCGACCAGCCCGATCCGGGTGGCGTACACCCGGTAGGTGAGTCCGGGCGTGGCGGCGGAGACGGCGGCCGTCGCGTCGGCGGTGAGCTGGACGGTGCGTACCGTCGCGGTGGCCCCGCCGGCCCGCGCGGTCAGCACCACCCGGGTCTGCACCCGGCTGACCGGCCGGTCGAAGACCGCGCCGGCGGTCGCCGGCCACCACTCGGTCCAGCCGCTGAGCCGCCACCCGCGCACCTGCGCCTCGACGCTCGCGCCGGTGGGGACGTCGGCGCTGATCTCGGCGCGGACCCGGGTGGCCGGGCGGGCGAGGGTGCGCGGGGCGGTGAGCAGCATGCCCTCGGCGAGCGCGCTGTGCGGGCTGCGGGGGCTGCGTCCGGCCGGGTGGGCCGCACGGAGCCGCAGCCCGGCCGCGGTACGGCGGACGTTGACGTCGTCCCGGTCGACGACGGACAGGTCGGCGCTCCACCGTTCCGAGGCGGGCGCGGCGGTCAGGGTGAGCGACCCGGCGGTCGCGGGGGCGGTGGTCGGGACGGCGCTGGCGACGGGCACGAGCGCCGCGGTGAGCACGAGGGCGAGGGTTGCGGCGAGGGTAGCGGGTCGGATACGACAATGGCGTCGTCTCATGGGCATTCTCCTCAGAACTCCCTGACCATTGCATGTCCGGAGATCATGAGGAACCTGACTACAAATAGCGACACATGCGAATCTTGCTCGATAGAGGGAGGATGGCACCGTGCCCGAAGGTGACACCGTCTGGAACACGGCCCGCGTGCTGCACCGCGCGCTCGCTGGCGCGCGGCTGACCGGGTCCGACTTCCGGGTGCCACGGCTGGCCACCACCGAACTCCCCGACGCCGACCCGGCCGACCTGCATGAGCGGTTCATCGCCTGGACGCGGTGACCCGCCGTGGGCAGCATCCACAAGGGCAACGAGGGCTTGCACCACAGCGACCAGTCGCACCGCTGGTCTGGCGGTCCGGCCGACGAAGCGGGTCAGAGAGCCTGGCAGGCGGCGCTCAAGGCGCACATGGAAGACCACCGGCGCGGCAAGGACGTGAGAGCACCGACCACCCCGAGCAAGTTACTGCGAACAGGTCGGTACGGTGCCCGGTCGCGGTGATGGTGACCTCGATCTTCAGCCCCGACGTGTAGTCCACTTCCTGATCAAGTCCCCGGGCGGAGGCTGCAACCTCCGTTCCGGGGGGCGAACTGTTCAGCGCCGGCGGTAGCGGTTCGCTCTGATGAGCGTCTGCGGGATCCACACCGCAGCGAGCGCGATGATCACCGAGCATCGCGGGTCCCAGGTGAGGCCGAGCGTCGCGGCGGCACCGAGGACGAACGCGACACCGACGACCAGCGCCACAGCCAGGGCAACGATCACGTTCTTCATCTTCGGCGCTCCTTGCGTCGCTCGGCCCTGGCCATCATGTGTTTTAAAATCTTTGTCGACCTGGCTGGGCAATCTCTACAAGTGCGAGGTGCTGTTCCTGCGGGGCGTGTCGCCGTGGACACCCGTCGGCGCGGTGCCCGATCTGCCGGGCATGGTCGCGCTCGCGCAGCGGTTGCTGGCCGCCAACCGTGGACGCTGGACGCAGAGCACCACCGGCTCGCTGCACCGGGGGCAGACCAGCTACGTGTACGGCCGCCGCGCCCAGCCGTGTCGCCGCTGTGGCGCCGCCATCGGCAAGGAGGAGCTGGGCCAACGGGTCACCTACTGGTGCCCGGTCTGCCAGCCGGAGCAGCCGGCGACCCCGCCGCCGGCCTGAGCGGCCCCCGCCGACCGCCGACGGGGCGATGCCGCGCTCGCGTCGGCGGGTCAGCGCAGATACGGACGATTGGGTAATTCCTAACCGGCCCTCGACGTCGCATGCTGCGGTTGGGTGCTCACCGCCTGTCAGCAGAGTGCCGAGGACCGCCCCGCCGGGGTGGCGTTCCTCGTGCCCCGACCCGGGGAGAGTCATGGCGATCTTCCGCAGGCTCCGCTCCACCTTCTTCTACCGGCCCGCCCCTGACGGGCTCGGTCGGACGGCATCCGTCCCGACCGCGCGTACCGCCGAGGAGGCCACCCCCACGACGAGCCTGGACCCGTCCGCCGAGCCACGCTGCTTCGGGCCGGTGCCGAACGTCGCCCACAGCCCCCGCCCGAGACGTGATTCCGGCGGCCGGCTGGTGCCGGGCACCGGCCTGCGCAAGTTCGTCGACGCGCTGCCCGTGCCGGGCGAGAAGGCGCTGCCGGTGGCGGTGCCCGACACGATCAGCTACCCGGGCTGCGACTACTACGAGATCGGGCTCCAGGAGTACGCCCAACGCCTGCACCGGGACCTGCCGGCCACCCGGCTGCGCGGCTACCGGCAGCTCAACCTGGGCACCGACGCGGCGGGCCACAACACGGTGCCGCCACCGGAGCGGCCCTGGCACCTCGGCCCGATGATCCGCGCCCGGCGGGGCCGACCGGTCCGGGTGAAGTTCATCAACCAGCTCCCCACCGGCCGGGCCGGCGAACTGTTCCTGCCGGTCGACGAGACGGTGGAGGGGGCCGGAATCGGGCCGCTGGACGGCCCCGCGCCGTACCCGCAGAACCGGGCGGTGCTGCACCTGGCAGGGGCGCAGACCGGGTGGACCAGCGCGGGCAACCCGGGGCACTGGATCACGCCGGCCGGGGAGATCACCCCGTACCCGACGGGTGTCGGCCTGACGCCCGTGCCGGACATGCCCCCGCCCGGCGCGGGCGCCACCACCCTCTACTTCCCCAACGAGCAGAGCGGCCGACTGCTGTGGTTCCACGACAACACCCTCGGGCTGGCCCGGCTCACCGTCTACGGTGGGCAGCTCGCGCCGTACCTGCTCACCGACCCGGTCGAGGACCAACTCGTCGCCGACGGGGTGCTGCCGGCCGACCAGGTGCCCCTGGTGATCGAGGACAAGACCTTCGTACCGGACGACACCCAACTGGCCGCCGAGGACCCGACCTGGGACCGGGAGCGCTGGGGCGCCCGGGGCAGCCTGTGGCACCCCCACGTCTACCAGCCCCGGCAGAACCCGTACCGGTCCGGCGGACGCAACCCCACCGGCCGGTGGGACTACGGCCCCTGGTCGCGCAGCCCGGCGCCGGACGGCTGCCGGGCCGACAGCGGACCCATGGTGGACGGTTGGCCGATGGCCGAGCGGATCGCCGGCGAGGCACCGCTGACCGGCCCGGGTCCGGTGCCGAACCCGCACCACGATCCGGTCGGCGGCAGCGCCGAGCCGCCGCTGCGTCCCGGCGTGCCGCACCCGTCCGCGGTGCCGGCGGCGTACGGCGACACCCCGCTGGTCAACGGGGTCGCGTACCCGTACCTTCGGGTGCGCCCCGCGGTGTACCGCCTGCGCATCCTCAACGCCTGCCTGGACCGCAGCCTCAACCTTCAGCTCTACCGGGCCTGCTCGGACGCGCCGATGTGGGCCGATGACGGCGGCCTGGTTGACGCGGACGCCGGGGAGGTGCCGATGGTGCCCGCCGTGCGCTCGGCAGAGCGACCGGCCGGTTGGCCCAGCGACGGGCGCGACGGCGGAGTGCCGGACCCACGGGCCGCCGGCCCGGAGTTCGTCCAGATCGGCAACGAGGCTGGGCTGCTGCCCGCCCCGGTGGTGCTGCCGAACCAGCCGGTCGGCTACCGCTACGACCGGCTCGACCCGACCGTGCTGAACATCGACGGCCACACGCTGCTGCTGGCCCCGGGCGAGGGGGCCGACGTACTCGTCGACTTCTCCAGCGTGCCGCCGGGCAGCACGCTGATCCTCTACAACGACGCCCCGGCGCCGCTGCCCGGCTTCGACCCGCGCTACGACCAGCACACCGACGCGCCGGACCGCACGGCCGAGGGCGGCCCGCCGCCCACCGAGCCGGGGTACGGCCCGAACACCCGCACCCTGCTCCAGTTCCAGGTGACCGGCACGCCCGAACCCCCGTACGACCTGGACCGGCTGCGGGAGCGGCTACCCTCGGCGTACGCGGCCAGCCAGCGCCCACCGATCGTGCCGCAGCCGGCGTACGATCCGGCGTTCGGCAGCCGGACCCCGGCCCAGACAGTCATCTCGGCGTACGCCGACGCGGTGACGTTCACGCCGCCGGCCGGCGCCGGCCCGGTGACCCTGCCGATCGAGGTCAAGGCCGCGCAGCAGGTCTTCGAGCCCGGTCACGGCCGACTGGCCGGGCGACTCGGGGTCGGTCACCCGCACACCGGGCCACTCACGCCGGCGACCCTGCCGCTCGGGCCGACCGACCCGGTGACCGAGGTGCTGTTCGCCGCCGATCCGGCCACGCCGGTCGGCGCGGCGACGGACGGCACGCAGCTCTGGCGGATCAGCGGCAATGTCCGGCAGACCGAGCCGCTGCGCTTCGGCGGCTGCGACGTGCAGATCGTCAACCGGGTCGGCTGGGACGGCACGCAGCGCCCCCCGCACCCGGCGGAGCTGGGCTGGAAGCAGATCGTCCGGGTCAACCCACGGGAGGACGTGGTGGTGGCGCTCCGCCCGATCGCCCCGGCCCTGCCGTTCAAGCTGGGTGACAGCGTCCGGCTACTCGACCCCGGTCGGCCGGCCGGTTCGCGGACCGGGTCGACGCCGGTCAGCCCGACCGACGGGGGACCGGCCGTGGTGGTCAACCAGATGGTCAACCTGGGTTGGGAGTACCGCTGGCACAGCCAGCTCGCCGGCCACCGCGACCTGGGGATGAGCCGGCCGCTGGTGCTGCGGGTGACGCCGCGCGCGCCCACCGGGCTGACGGCCACGCCGGTGCCCGGCTCGGCCACCGCGCTGCCGGCGATCGCCCTGGCCTGGACCGGCAATGGTGGACGCCCACCCGCTACCAGCCACCTGCTGCAACGGGCCACCGACGGGTCCTTCGGCGGCGACATCACCACGATCACCGTCGCTGCCACCGCGACCCGCTACACCGACGCGACGGTCACCCCCGGAGTCACCTACCACTACCGGATCCGGGCGGAGAACGAGGTGAGCTACTCGTCCTGGTCGAACAGCGTGCCCGCCTCGGTGCACCTCGCCGCGCCGGGCGGACTGATCGCGGCGATCCCGCCCGCCGCTCCGCTGCGGGTGGCGCTGCGCTGGACGAACCGGTCCTTCGCCACCGGCATCGACGTGCAGCGGGCCACCAATCCGACCTTCACCAGCGGGCCCGGCACCACCGCGATCGGGGTCGGCGACAACCACCTCGACACCACGGCCGCCCCGGACACCACGTACTACTACCGGGTCCGCACCACGTACCTGGGCGCCGCCTCCGCGTGGTCGACGGTGGCCGCGGCGAGCACCCCGCCCGCGCCGGGCATCCCGAGCGAGGTGAGCGCCACCGCGAGCGCGCCGGGGCTGGACACCGCCACGGTGGTCTTGGGTTGGACGGCGGACACGCCTGCCGGCCCGGGGTCGGGGTTCATCGTGCAGCGGGCGCTGGACCCGGCGTTCGCCCAGGAGGTGGCGACCTTCACGGTGACCGGTCGCGGCTTCACCAACACGGGTCTGGCCCGGAACGTGACCTACCACTACCGGATACGGTCGTTCAATGTCGTGGGCAGTTCGCCGTACACCGGTCCGATCCCGGTCACGACGCCACCGTGACGGGTGGGCGGCGCGCGCTCAGCGGGTGGGGGCGCGCAGGCCGGCACCGCCGGCGCGCAGCTCGGCCAGGGCCGAGGCCACGCCGTGCAGCAGGTCGGTGGCAGCAGCCTCCAGCACGGCCGGCTCGGCCAGCCCGGTGAGCCGGGGCGCCATTCCGGCCAGGGTGAGCGAGGCACGGTCCAGCCGCGCCCACGGGTCGAGCGCCGCGTTCAGCCGGCCGCGGTCGGGTCGCCGGTGCCCCGTTCGCGGGCCATGCTGGCGCGCAGCTCGTCCAGGCGGGCGGCGGCGGCCGGGTCGCTGCCCGGACCCGCCTTCTCGGCCTGCGGCACCGCCGGGCGCTGCGCCGTGCCGCCGAGCTGCTCCCCGGCCATGCTGGACCGAATCTGCTCCAGCCGGGCCGAGCCCGCCGAGTCGATGGTCGCCTTCTGGATCTCCAGCATCCGACCCTCGACGGAGTTGCCGGCCAGCTCGGCACGGCCCATCGCGTTGGCGTACCGCCGCTCGATGCGGTCCCGCACCTCGTCCAGGGACGGCGTCGTGCCGGGGGCGGTCATCGTCGACATCGACTCCAACGAGCGGGCCACGGTCTCCTGCATCTTGGCCTGCTCCAGCTGGCTGAGCAGCTTGGTGCGCTCGGCGAGCTTCTGCTGGAGGATCATCGAGTTGTTCTCGACGGCGCGGCGGGCCTGCGCGGCCGCGCCGAGCGCCTGGTCGTGCAGGGTCTTCAGGTCCTCGGTGGCCTGCTCGGCGGAGACCAGCTGGGTGGCCAGGGCCTGCGCGGACTGCTCGAACCGCGCCGCCTCGGCCTCGTCGCCCTTGGCGCGGGCCTGGTCGGACAGCACCAGCGCCTGCCGGGCGTTGCCCTGGAGCCGCTCGACCTCGGACATCTGCCGGGACAGCTTCATCTCCAGCTGACGCTGGTTGCCGATGACGGCCGCGGCCTGCTGGACCAGCGCCTGGTGCTGCCGCTGGGCATCCTCGATGGCCTGCTGAATCTGCACCTTGGGATCGGCGTGCTCGTCGATTTTGGCACCGAAGAGCGCCATCAGGTAGTTCCAGCCCTTGACGAACGGGTTCGCCATCTCCGCGGTATCCCCTCAGTAGCGTCGCTCCACCACGGTCGGGCCGGATTGCGCCGACCGACCGCGACCCGGCCGATCTCCATCGTCCCAGCCGAACGCCAGCGGGGCATCCGTACCGGGTGCTCGACGGGCACCGTCGGCTCCTGCGGGCAACCCTACGCGGCGGGAGCCACCTCGCCCATGGTCAACCGCTGGACGGAGCTCAGGCCGCGCAGACCACGTCCCGGTCGCGCTCGGTGGGACGGACCCGCGTGCTGCGCAGCGTGGCCCGCAGCGGGGAGTCCTGGCGGACCGACACGGCGACCTTGCCGTCGGAGGTGACCTGGCGGACACCCCGGTTGGCGGCCTTGCGGACGGCGGCCGGCGCGCCGACGGGCGCGGCCTCGGCCGGCTCGTCCTGCATGCCGACGAGCACTCCGGCGGGCATCTGTTCGGCGAGCGCCACGGTGTCGCTCACCTCGCGTAGGAGTTCGGAGAGGCGGGCGCCGAGCGCGTCGCAGATCGCCGCGAGCAGCTCACTGGACGGCTCCTTGTGCCCCCGCTCGATCTCCGAGAGGTAACCGAGGCTGACATTGGCGGCGGTGGACACCTCACGCAGTGTGCGCTGCTGTCCCTGCCGGCGCGCCCGCAGTGCGTCACCGATCACCCGGCGTAGCAGGACCATCGCACCTCCCCCTGAGGGATACCTCACGCCCGCCGTCGGGAAGCCGGCCGCGGCGGAACGCGCCGGCTCCAAGCGTCGGAGCCTTCCCGCAACCGTACCCGCTGCGGGCCCCGGCGACATCCCACCCCGCCCGTCGGATCCTGGCGGGATGGCTCACCGACGCCACGCGCCAGCCGTCCCCAGCCCGTCCCGGGCGTCGCGGCCCGTCGTCTCCCCACCGTCCCGGGTGACCCCGCCGGCAGCCTCCCCGCCCTCTCGTGTGGCTCCGCCGGCCGCGTCCAAGCCCTCTCGTGTGGCTCCGCCGGCCGCGTCCAAGCCCTCTCGTGTGGCTCCGCCGGCCGGCTCCAAGCTCTCTAGCGCGGCCTCTTCGGCGGCGCGGATGCGTTCGGCGAGCAGCCGTAGTGCCTCGAGCACGGCGGCCGAGCGTACGTGGTCCCGCCCGCCGTCGAGGTCGAGTTGGCGGACCTCGGCACCGGTCGGGCCGGCGACCGCCACGTAGACCAGGCCGACGGGCTTGCCGTCCTGCGGCTCCGGGCCGGCGACCCCGGTGGTGGCGAGGCCCCAGTCCGCGCCGCAGCGCTGCCGACCGCCCTCGGCGAGCGCCGCCGCCACGTCGGGGTCGACCGGTCCGCGTACGGCCAGCAGATCGGCCGGTACGCCGGCCAGCGTGGCCTTCAGTTCGGTGGCGTAGACGACCAGCCCACCCCGGTAGATCCCACTGACCCCGGCGATCTCCACGATCGACGCGGCCAGCAGCCCGCCGGTGAGCGACTCGACGGTGGCCAGGGTCTCGTGCCGCTGGGACAGGCTGTGTACGACGCCCGCCGCCGCGCTACCCGCCGCGTTCTCTTCCCGCTGCATGATCTCGTCCTTCCCCACCCGCCGACCCCCAACCCTCCCGGACCCAACCCCGTTGATCATGAAGTTGTCGACACGACACGCCGGCCCGAGCGGCAACAACTTCATGATCACCGCGACCGAGGCGGGGGCCCGCCAAGGGTGGTCAGGGTTGGCGGGGGTGGCGGAGGCGCAGGGCCTGGGCTATGTAGTCGAAGCCGGTCGCCACCGTGACCAGAACGGCGGCGCCCATGATCCAGGGGCCGACGGCGACGAGGACGGCCGGCATCGGCCAGAGGTACCAGGCGATGGCCAGGATCTGGAGCGCAGTCTTGATCTTGCCGCCGCGGCTGGCCGCGATCACGCCGTGCCGGATCACCCAGAACCGCAGGCCGGTGATGCCCAGCTCACGGACGAGAATCAGCGCCGTCACCCACCAGGGCAGCCGGTCGTACCAGGAGAGCAGCACCAGGGCCGCGCCCGTGAGCGCCTTGTCGGCGATCGGGTCGGCCACCTTGCCGACCGAGGTGACCAGCCCGAACCGCCGGGCGATCCAGCCGTCCACCAGGTCGGTCGCCGAGGCCACCGCGAAGATCAGGCAGGCCGCCATCCGCCAACCCGCGTGGGTCATCCCCGACACGATCACGGACGCGGCGAAGACCGGAACCAGCACCAGCCGCAGGGCGGTCAGCGCGTTGGCCGCGTTGAGGACGGGAACCCGCGCGACCACCCGGGCCGGCGTCGACTCCGTCGCCCCGGTCACCGCCTCGCTCCGCTCGGGCCGCCGTGGCGTTCCCGGCACCGCACCACCTGGCTCCCCCGCTCCGTCCGGGCCCGCCGTCACCGTGCCGCGCCGGGCGCCGCCGAGATCATCTCATCCGGCACCGCGAGCAGATCCACCCCTTCGGTGCCGGTCACCGTGGCCCGCACCAGGTCACCCGGGCGCAGCGCGGCCAGGTCGACCCCGCCGTCGGTCGGCGCGATCAGGGTGGTCGATCCGTCCACCTCCGGCGCCTGGTGCGCGGCCCGGCCCTCGACAACGCCGTCGACGATCGCGTCGACGAGCACCTCGACGGTCGAGCCGAGCCGATCCTCGGCCCGCTGGGAGCAGAGCTCATCGGCGAGCGCGCTCAGGCGGTCGTAGCGCCGCTTGATCGTCGCGGCGGAGACCTTGCCGGGCAGGCCGGCCGCCTCCGTCCCGTCCTCGTCGCTGTAGTCGAACATGCCGATCGCGTCGAGGCGGGCCTCGGTCAGGAACCGGGTCAGCTCGGCGACGTCGGCGCGGGTCTCGCCGGGGAAGCCGACGATGAAGTTGCTCCGCGCGCCCGCCTCCGGTGCCAGCGCCCGGGCACTGGCCAGCAGCTCCAGGAACCGGTCGGTGGAGCCGAAACGCCGCATCCGGCGCAGCACCGGCTCGCTGGAGTGCTGGAACGACAGGTCGAAGTACGGGGCCACGCCGGGCGTGCCGGCGATCGCCTCGACCAGACCGGGCCGCGTCTCGGCCGGTTGGAGGTAGCTCACCCGCACCCGGACGATGCCGGACACCGCGGCGAGCTGCGGCAGCAACTTCTCCAACGCACGGGGGTCGCCCAGGTCCTTGCCGTACGAGGTGGAGTTCTCGCTGACCAGCACCAGCTCCCGTACGCCGGTCTTGGCCAGCCACTCGGCCTCGGCGAGCAGCTCGTCCGGCGTACGCGAGACGAAGGCCCCACGGAACGCGGGGATGGCACAGAACGCGCAGCGGCGGTCGCAGCCGCTGGCGAGCTTCAGCGAGGCGACCGGGCCGGTGTCCAGCCGGCGGCGCAGCACCTGGCGCAGGTGCGCCGGGGTGTGCTCGTCAGTATCGACGGCGGTGCGCGTCACCGTGCCGTGCCCGGGCAGGGAGACGGCGGTGTCACGACGCTTCACCGGCGTGAGCGGCAGCAGCTCGCGGCGGTCACGCGGGGTGTGGGCGGTGACCTGCTCCCCGGCGACGACGGCGTTGAGCCGGGCCGCAATGTCCGGGTAGTCGTCGAAGCTCAGCACCGCCTGCGCCTCGGGCAGGCTGTCGGCCAGCTCCCGGCCGTACCGCTCGGCCATGCAGCCGGCGGCCACCACCTTGGCGCCCGTCCCGGCGGCGGCGAGCAGGGTCTGGATCGAGTCCTGCTTGGCCTTCTCCACGAAGCCGCAGGTGTTGACGACGACCACGTCGGCGCCCTCGCCGTCGGTGCTCACCTGCCAGCCGTCGGCGTGCAGCCGGGCGGCCAGCTCCTCCGAGTCGACCTCGTTGCGGGCGCAGCCCAGGGTGAGCAGGGCGACGCGACGGCCCTCGGCGTGGTCGGAAGGAGAAGGAGAGGTGGCAGACACCATCCGAGGGTACCGGGCCGGTCGCGGTAGCCCACGCATGCGGGCACGCCGGTCGGCCGGATCACTCCGCACGCGAGCGCCGGGCACCTGACGGTCAACGGCTCACGGCGGTCGCCCGGGTCAGCGCGTCGAGCAGGAAGACCTCCGTGCCGGCCAGGCCCGTGCAGCAGAAGACGGAGACCTGGTCCGCCGCGCTCCGGCCGGGGACCGCGCCCGCCAGTATGCCGCCCAGGTCCCGCAACCGCCCGGCGTACGGGGGCAGGGCCGCGAGCATCGGCGGCTGGTAGTCCGCCGCCTGGGCCGGTGAGTCGGTGACCAGCAGGTCGGCGGCGTCGAGCAGGTCGGTGCCGAACTCGCTGCGGCCGTCCTGCTTGAAGCCGACCGTGTTGACGTGCGTGCCGGGGCTCACATCGGCGGCGCGCAGCACCGGCGTGGGGCTGGTGGTGGCGAGCACCACGACGTCCCGCCCGGTGACGGCCGCGCCGGGGTCGGTGACCGCGCGGGCCGGCACGCCCAGCTCGGCGCGTACCCGGGCGGCGAAGGCGTCCCTGCGGGCCGCCGAGCGGCTGTGCACCACCACCTCGCGCAGCGGGCGGACGGCCGCGGCGGCCCACACCTGGGTCCATGCCTGCCGACCCGAGCCGATCACGCCCAGGGTCGCCGCGTCCGGCCGGGCCAGCGCGTCGACCGCGACGCCGCCCAGTCCACCGGTACGACGGGAGCCCAGCTCCTCGCCGACGGCGACGGCCCGGACCGCGCCGGTGTCGGCGTCGTGCAGCACGACGAGTTGCTCGCCCCGGGGGTGGCCGAACGTGTCGTACGAGCGGTAGCCGTACCACTCGCCGACCAGGTGCCCGGCGGTGAGCACCATCCGCCCTCCGGCGAGCGGGGCGGCGGCCCGGGGTGGGGCGACCAACCGCCCCTCGTACGCGGCCACCAGGGCGGCCCGCATGGCGTCGACGGTGGTGGCGGCGTCCAGGGTGGCGGCGACCTCGGGGTCGGCATAGAGCAGGGCCATGCCCGCCATACTGCAAGTTGAAGCAAAGTAGAGGTCAATGCGTGGTGGCCGGAGTCACCGCGCGGGACCTCCGGCCGGTGCTAGCGTCGGCCACGGTGGCGCCCGACGTGGTGACCACTCCGGACGAGCGGTGGGCGTACCCGGTCAGGCCAAGACGCCCGGTCATGTGCAGACACGACACGACTCGTCCCGTGAGGTGAATGGTGTTCTGCCTGCTTCTGGTGGTCACCGGCGTGGTCGGCCTGAAGATCTGCCACTGAAGACGTGAGCGTGACCAGCGCCCACAGTGGGTAGTTATCGATGCGTCACGACAGGCTCTCACCCGGAGGCAGATATGGCCGACGTTCCCACCACCGCCCGCCCGCGCAGCAACGCCGCCCGCATCCTCACCATCGTGGGCTTCGTCTTCGCGGTGCTCGCCCTGTTGCTCAACCCGATCATCTTCGGTGTGCTCGGCGTGATCGCCGGCGTCGTCGGCGCCGTCCTGGGCGACAAGCCGCTGGGCTGGTACGCCGCGGCGGCCAGCGTCGTCGCCGCGATCATCAGCCTTGTGATCATCGGCGCGCTGATCAACAACTGAGCGTTCTGCTTCCACAGGCCCGCCGGCTTCCGGCGGGCCCGTCGCTGTCAGCGGGCCCGTCGCTGTCAGCGGGCCGGACCCGGGCGTTCCCGCCCGGGCGTCAGTCCACGTCGCCGCGCAGGCCGGACAGGACATCCTCCAGCTCGTCCGGCTTGACCAGCACGTCGCGCGCCTTCGACCCCTCGGACGGCCCGACCACGCCACGGGTCTCCATGAGATCCATGAGCCGGCCCGCCTTCGCGAAACCGACCCGCAGCTTGCGCTGGAGCATCGAGGTCGAGCCGAACTGTGAGCTGACCACCAACTCCACGGCCTGCACCAGCAGGTCGAGGTCGTCGCCGATGTCCTCGTCGATCTTCTTCTTGTTGTCCTGGGCGGGGGCCAGCACGTCCGGGCGGAACTCCGGCTCACGCTGGTCCTTGCAGAACTTCACCACGTCGGCGATCTCGCGCTCGGTGACCCAGGCGCCCTGGATGCGGACCGGCTTCGAGGCGCCCATCGGCAGGAAGAGCCCGTCACCGCGGCCGAGCAGCTTCTCCGCGCCGGGCTGGTCCAGGATGACCCGCGAGTCCGCGAGGGACGACGTGGCGAACGCCAGCCGGGACGGCACGTTCGCCTTGATCAGACCGGTCACCACGTCGACCGACGGACGCTGGGTGGCCAGCACCAGGTGGATGCCGGCGGCCCGGGCCAGCTGGGTGATCCGGACGACCGAGTCCTCCACGTCGCGGGGCGCGACCATCATCAGGTCGGCCAACTCGTCGACGATCACCAGCAGGTACGGGTACGGGCGCATCTCGCGCTCGCTGCCCGGCGGCGCCTTGATCTCGCCGTTGCGGACCTTGCGGTTGAAGTCGTCGATGTGCCGGACCCCGTTGGCCGCGAGGTCGTCGTAGCGCATGTCCATCTCGCGCACGACCCAGTCCAGCGAGTCGGCCGCCTTCTTGGCGTTCGTGACGATCGGCGTGACCAGGTGCGGGATGCCCTCGTAGCCGGTCATCTCGACCCGCTTCGGGTCGATCAGCAGCAGCCGCACCTCGTCCGGCGTGGCCCGGGTGAGGATGGACACCAGCAGGGTATTCAGGCAGCTCGACTTGCCCGCGCCGGTGGCGCCGGCGATGAGGATGTGCGGCA
Source organism: Micromonospora sp. DT4 (assembly GCF_049841675.1). Classification (NCBI taxonomy): domain Bacteria; kingdom Bacillati; phylum Actinomycetota; class Actinomycetes; order Micromonosporales; family Micromonosporaceae; genus Micromonospora; species Micromonospora sp. DT4. Next base: position 7,446 of record NZ_JBNCKT010000061.1, on the reverse strand, counting down.
TCTTGGCGAGGTTGGCCACCACGTAGCCACCCTCGATGTCCTTGCCGAGCGCCACCACCATCGGGTGGTGGTCGCTCGTCGCCGCCCGCGAACGCAGCACGTCGCCGAGGGCCACGTTCTCCGGGTCGGTGTTCGGGATCTCCACGCCGACCGCGCTCTTGCCCGGGATCGGGCTGAGGATCCGTACGTCCGGCGACTTCACCGCGTACGCGATGTTGCGGGAGAGCTGGGTGATCCGCTCGACCTTGACGCCGTGGCCCAGCTCCACCTCGTAGCGGGTGACCGTCGGGCCACGGGTGAAGCCGGTGACCGCGGCGTCCACGTCGAACTGATCGAACACGCCGGTCAGCGCGGCGATCACCTCGTCGTTCGCCTTGCTGCGGGTCTTCGCGGCGGCACCGGCGCTGAGCATGTTGGCCGGGGGCAGGGTGTAGTCGCCGGACAGGCCGGTCAACGCGAGCTGCTCCGCGCGGGTGGGCGCGGGCGAGTGCTCCGGCGGCTCGGCCGGCTTGCGGCTGGCCGGCACCTTCGCCGGGGCCTTGCGCGGCAGAGCCATTGTCTCCTGGAGGTCGGCGCCCTCCAGGTCGTCGAAGTCGTCCGGGTCCAGTGGTGGGGGCATCCGCTTCGCCGGTCGCTTGCGCGCCGGGCGGAGGGCCGTCTCGTCGACCTCCTCGGCGACGCCGGGGTCCGGCGTCGCGACCAGGCTTCCGGCGAGCAGGCCCAGCCGCTCGGGAATCTTGTTGATCGGCGTCGCGGTGACCACGAGCAGGCCGAAGAGCAACAGCAGGACCAGCAGGGGTACGGCCACCCAGGCGGTGACGGCCCGCTCCAGCAACCCGCCCACGCCGGCGCCCACCAGGCCACCGGCGTAGTCACGTTGCACGGTGTCGACCGGGTCCTGACCGATCTGGAGCAGCGCGGCGGTCGACACCAGCAGCGATCCCCACCCGATCAGCCCGCGGCCCCGGTGCTCGGGGTCGGCCGGCTGGCGCATGAGCCGCCACGCCCCGATCATCAGCAGCACCGGCACCACCACGGAGATCGCCCCGAGGAACAGCCGGACCGTGTCGGCCAGGCGCGCGCCCACCGGGCCGGCGCCGGAGAACCACAGTGCTACGGCGCTGAGCAGGGCCAACCCGAACAGCAGCAGCCCGGCCCCGTCGCGGCGGTGCTCGGGATCGAGGTCGCGGGCGGAGGCGGCCTGCCGGCCGGCGGCCCGCACCGCCCAACCCATTCCGTGGGCCAACCCCAACCACAGTGCACCGATCGCGCGGCCAACGTAGACGGCCGGCCCCGGGCGGGCGGGTGTGGTGCGCCGCCGTACCGGTGCCCGGGTCTTCTTCGCCGGTTGACGGGCACGGCTGTTGGTGCCACCGCGCGGCGACGCGCCGCGTCGCCGGCTCGCCTGAGAGGTACGGCCCGCCATAGAGTCACGGTAACGGTGGGGCCGGGCAGATCGCCGCTTTTCCGGGTCGTGTCCGCGCGTCGCAGCACGGACCCCGCCGCCGGCCGTGATATCCGCCTCAGAAGGGATGCCCGATGGCGTCGCCGGGACTCGAGGACGATCCGCTGGCCGGGCACCCGGGTGCGTTACGCCCGCTGACCGGCGAGCTGGTCGCGGCGGTGCTCGCCGCGCGCGGCCGGCCGGTCGGCCGCGCACCCGATGGTGACCTCGTGGGCCGCTTCGACGACAACCTGATCTGGTTCCTGCGCCTCGGCGCGGCCGGCGAGGTGCTTCAGGTCCGCACGATGGTCGCGCCCACCTTCGGAATCGAGCAGGTGCCCGCCCTGTACGCCTTCTGCAACACGTGGAACCACGACCGGCTCTGGCCCAAGGCGTTCGTGCACGTCGACGACGCCGGTCGGGCCCGGATCCACGGCGAGGTGATCACCGACCTGGAACGTGGCGTCACCCCGCACCAGCTCGACCAACTGCTCGACTGTGGCATCACGACCGGCTGCCAGCTCGCCATCGCCGTCGGTCGGCTGCCCGGCGCGGTGCCGGCATGACCGTGCACCGCGATCCGGCGCTGTCGAACGCGCTCGCCGACGCACGGGACCTGCCCGACGGGCCGGACCAGCTGCTCGTACTCGAACGCCTCGCCGAGCGGGCCGACGCCGCCGGGGACCTCCGGTCCGCCCTGGACGCCCGGTTCGCGCTCATCGAGGCGTACCTGCTGCACGGCGAACGGTGGCGTCTGGTCGAACCGGTACGCCGGTGCCGCGCCGCCGCCGACTACCGGCCCGAACTGCTCACCGACGAGGAAGGCCAGCTACTGCTGCGCCTTCAGCGGTACGCCGTGGAGGCGCTGCTCGGCACTCCCCGGGTGGGCCTGGACCAGACCCGGTCCCTCCTGGACGACCTGGCCCACCGGTTCGGGGCGGAGGGTCCGGACGCGCCGACCGTCGCCGAGCTGCGCTGCCGGGTGGCCGACCACCTGGGGGACGAACCCACCGCCCGGCACTGGTACCAGCGGTGGACCGGCACGGCCGGTGGGCCGTCCGGTGGGTGTCCGGGCTGCGCCCCGGCCCGCCGTGCGGAACTGCTCGCCGGCTGGGGTGAGTGGCGGGCCGCGCTGGCCGAACTGGCCGAGGCCGCCGACGACGTGGCCGACTGCACCGACCAGCCCGAGCGGGCGCTCGTGGCCGGGATGCTGCCCGAGCTGCGCCTCGGCGAGCCGGAACGGGCCGCTGCGGCGCACGTACGGGCGTACCGACGGCACCGGCGCGAACGCGCGGCATTCCCGTACCTCGCCGCGCACCTGCGGTTCTGCGCCCTGGGCGGACACCTGGACCGCGGACTGGCCATCCTGGCCGAGCAGCTACCCCGACTGGACCAGCCCACCGACGACCTCGCCGCGATGGAGTTCGCCGCCGCTGGTGCGCTGGTCTGCACGCTGGCCGTCGAGGCTGGCCTCGGCGTACGCACGGTGCCCCGACCGGCGTACGGCGGACGACCGGCCACCGACCTGGACGTCGCCACCCTCGGCGCCCTGCTGCTCTCGACGGCCAACGAGCTGGCCGGCAGCTTCGACGCCCGGAACGGCTCCGGCCACCACCTGGGCCGGATGGCCGCGTGGCTGGCCGAGCGCCCCGTGGCGGCGCCGGTGCCCCTGCCCACCGACGACGAGCCCGCCGACGACGATTCCGTGCCCGACACCGGCGACGGGGACGAGCTGGCGACGCTGACCATCGACATGATCATTGGCGCGCTGGACCGACGCGGGGACGGGTACGTCATCGACGAGAGCGCCACCGTGGTCGGCCGGTGGGGCGACGTGGTGATCCAGTTCCGGCGGGCCGGCGAACGCGGCGAGGTGCTGCACGCCCGCGCCATGGCCGCCCGCCGGCTGCCGGCGACCCGCCGCGCCGAGGTCTACGCCTTCTGCAACGCATGGAACCACGACCGGCTGCTACCCAAGGCGTACGCGCACGACCTCGGTGCAGAGCTGGTGCTGGCCGGCGACGTGGCCACCGACCTGACGTACGGGGTGGCCCCGGAGCAGGTAACGGTGCTGGTGGACGCCGCCATCGCCACCGGCGTCGCCTACGCCGAAGCGGTCGCCGCGCTGCCCTGATTCGCTGCGGGGCAGATGGTTGCGGCGGCGCAGCTCCCCCGTACCGGACCGTCGGACGGCGCGTACGCCCTCGTCGGGGTGGCGCTGCTGGCCCTCGGGCGCCGGGTTGCTGGTGCTGCGGCGCCGCCTGTTGCGGGGCTGAGCCGGAACAGGCTCCGGGCCGGTCACCGACCTCCACGGGGGAGGTCGGCGGCCGGCCCGGTCACGCGTGTATCAGACCTCGACGACGGTGGGAACGATCATCGGGCGACGACGGTACGCGTCGTTGACCCACCGCCCCACGGTCCGGCGGACGATCTGCTGGAGCTGGTGCGGGTCGGTGATGCCGTCCGAGGCGGCGCGGTTGAGCGCCTCGGTGACCAGAGGGATCACCGGGTTGAACGCCTCCGGGTCCTCGGAGAAGCCCTTCGCGGACAGCGTGGGGCCGGCGACCACCTTGCCGGTGACCGAGTCGACGACCACGGTGGTGGCGATGAACCCGCCGTCACCGAGGATGCGCCGCTCGGTGAGCAGCGACTCGCTGACGTCGCCGACGGCGAGGCCGTCGACGTAGACGTACCGGCTCTTCACGTGCCCGACGAGGCTGGCGCGGCCCTCGACCAGGTCGACCACGTCGCCGTCCTCGCAGATCACCACCCGGTCGGCGGCGACCCCGGATTCGATGCCGAGCCGGGCGTGGGCGCGCAGGTGACGCCACTCGCCGTGAACCGGCATCAGGTTGCTGGGCCGGACCACGTTAAGCAGGTAGAGCAGCTCCCCGGCGGGGGCGTGCCCGGAGACGTGCACCTTGGCCACGTCCTTGTGCACGACCACCGCGCCGGCGCGGGCGAGCCGGTTGATCACGCGGTAGACCGAGGTCTCGTTGCCCGGCACCAGCGACGACGCCAGCACGACGGTGTCGCCGGGGGCGATGGTGATGTGCCGGTGGTCGCCGCTGGCCATCCGGCCCAGCGCGCTCATCGGCTCACCCTGCGACCCGGTGGACATCAGCACGATCTGCTCCGGCGGAAGCGTGGTCGCCTCGTCGATGCTGATGACCAGGCCGGCCGGGATGTTGAGCAGGCCCAGGTCACGGGCGATGCCCATGTTGCGGACCATGGACCGGCCGATCAACGCGACCTTGCGGCCGTGCTCGATGGCGGAGTCGAAGACCTGCTGCACGCGGTGCACGTGCGAGGCGAACGAGGCCACGATGATCCGGCCCTTGGCCTTCGCGAAGATCGAGTCGAGCACCGGCCCGATCTCCCGCTCCGGGGTGACGAAGCCGGGGATCTCCGCGTTGGTCGAGTCGGACAGCAGCAGGTCGACACCCTCGGCGCCGAGCCGCGCGAAGCCGGCCAGGTCGGTGATCCGACCGTCCAGCGGAAGCTGGTCCATCTTGAAGTCGCCGGTATGCAGCACCAGACCGGCCGGGGTACGGATGGCCACCGCGAGGGCGTCCGGGATCGAGTGGTTGACCGCGAAGAACTCGCACTCGAACGGCCCGAGCCGCTCCCGGCCGCCCTCGCGCACGGTCAGCGTGTACGGCTGGATCCGCCGCTCGGCCAGCTTCGCCTCGACCAGGGCCAGGGTGAACTGGGAGCCGACCAGCGGGATGTCGGGCTTGTGGGCCAGCAGGTACGGCACCGCGCCGATGTGGTCCTCGTGACCGTGGGTGAGCACGATCGCCTGGACGTCGGCCAGCCGGTCCAGGATCGGGCCGAAGTCGGGCAGGATCAGGTCCACGCCCGGCTGCTCGACGTCGGGGAAGAGTACCCCGCAGTCGACGATCAGCAACTTGCCGTCGTACTCGAAGACGGTCATGTTCCGACCGATGGCGCCGAGCCCGCCGAGCGGGATGATCCGCAGGCCACCTTCCGGCAGCGGCGGGGGTAGTTCCGCCTCGATGTGCGCCTCGGTCACGCGTCCACCTCAATCTGAGACGCCGTCACCCGGCGCCCGTCGTGTCGTTCGATCATTTGGGTAGCTCCAGGCCCGCTGCCGCGAAGTCCGCGCGCAGCTGGGCGATCTCGTCGTCGGTGGCGTCCACGAGCGGGGGTCGCACCGGGCCGGCCGGCAGGCCCAGCGATGCCAGGCCCGCCTTCACCAGGATGGTGCCCTGGGTACGGAAGATGCCGGTGAACAGCGGCAGCAGCCGCCGGTGCAGGGCCAGCGCGGTGGGCATGTCCCCCGCGTCGTACGCCTCGATCATTTGTGCGGTCAGCGCCCCGGTGAAGTGCGTGGAGGTGCCGACCACGCCCACGCATCCGACGGCCAACGCCGGCAGAGTGAGCGCGTCCTCGCCGCTGTAGTAGGCGAGGCCGGTCCGGCTGGTCACCCAGCTGGTGGCGGTCAGGTCGCCCTTGGCGTCCTTGACCGCGACAATGCGGCCGTGGTCGGCGAGCCGGACCAGTGTCTCGGTGTCGATCGGCACGCCGGAGCGGTGCGGGATGTCGTACAGCATCACCGGCAGTCCGCTGGCGTCGGCCACGGCGGTGAAGTGCCGCAGCAGGCCGCTCTGCGGCGGCTTGTTGTAGTACGGGGTGACCACCAGCAGACCGTGCGCGCCGGCCTTCTCCGCGGCGGCGGCCAGCTCGATGGTGTGCCGGGTGTCGTTGGTGCCGACCCCGGCCACGACCCGGGCCCGGTCACCGACAGCCTCGACCACCGTCCGGGTCAGGCGTTCCTTCTCCGCATCGGTGGTCGTCGGCGACTCGCCGGTGGTGCCGTTGACCACCAGCGCGTCGTTGCCCTGTTCGTCGACCAGGTAGCTCGCCAGTCGGGCGGCGCCGTCGAGGTCAAGTGAGCCGTCGGCGGTGAACGGGCTCACCATGGCCGTGAGCACCCGCCCGAAGGGGCGGGACACCGGCCGGGCTGCGGCGTCGGGGTGGTCCTGCGTCATACCCTCCAACCTAGCGGACGACCAGCCGGAGCCCGCCGGGGAAGGGCTCAGGACGCCTCGTGCGGGCTGGCCGCCACCTCGGTGCCGTCCGGCAGCGTGGAGATCACGAAGTCGGCGAACACGTTCGGGGCCACACCCTGGAGCTGCCGCAAGCACTCCACGGCCAGCTCGCGGATCTCCACGTCGGCGTGCTCGGTGGCCCGCATCGCGATGAAGTGCCGCCAGGCCCGGTAGTTGCCGCTGACCACGATCCGGGTCTCGGTGGCGTTGGGCAGCACCGCGCGGGCCGCCTGCCGTGCCTGCTTGCGGCGCAGCGTCGGGTTCGGCTCGTCGGAGAAGCGCTGCTCCAGACCCTCCAACAACTCGGTGTACGCCCGCACGCTCGCCTCGGCGGCCTCGACGAACTTCTTGTGCAGCTCCGGGTCGTCGGCGATGACCGCCGGCTCGACCATGGCCGCGTCCCGTTCCGGGACGTACCGCTGGGAGAGCTGGGAGTACGAGAAGTGCCGGTGCCGGATCAGCTCGTGGGTGAAGGAGCGGGACACCCCGGTGAAGTAGAAGGTGACCGAGCCGTGCTCCAGCACGCTCAGGTGGCCCACCTCGAGGATGTGGGCGAGGTAGCCGGCGTTGGTGGCCGTCGCGGGGTTCGGCTTCTTCCACGACTGGTAGCAGGCCCGGCCGGCGAACTCGGCGAGCGCCTGGCCGCCCTCGGCGTCGGTCGACCACGGCACGTCGTCGGGGGCCGCGAACTGGGTCCATGCGATCAGCTTGACCTGGGGCTGCACCATCTCCGGCATGCCTGGGACTGTAGTGGCCGGCGGCCCCTTCCCGAATCACCGGGGGCCGTAGGTGTTCAAGATCTCGACAGGCTGCCAGGGCTCGGCCGATCCGTGGGTCTCCCTCGTCACCTTTAGAGACTGTCGGGTAACTGGACGGCTACGCAGTGAGAAGTCGTTCGGCGTTGATGCGTCGGGCGGCTTCGCGCTC